>JBGSLN010000039.1:0-5372 GCA_041740675.1 Gammaproteobacteria bacterium
GAATTTTGATAAATGCGTTGAAGTTCCTTTTCAGCACGCTCAATAACAGATAGCATGGAAGACAACCTTTTAAATAATTTAAATCAAAGTATAGACTTTTAGGAGTGGATTATACATTTTATACACAATTTTTACAATTTCTTTTTACTTTACTCCTAGATTCTATGAATTTTTTAAGACTAAAATCCATTTAAAATAACTAATGACCCAACCTAACTAATGAAAAAAATCAATAAACTTGTTTTTATCCCTGGGATGTTATCGAATCATATTTTATGGGAAAAAATTATACCTCGTTTCGAGGCAGATTATATTTGCGAAGTTGTGGATGTTTCTTCACAAAATTCAGTGGAATCAATGGCAAATACGATTATCGAGCAACAACCAATACCCTTTCATTGTGTAGGCTTTTCGCTAGGTGGCTGGATTACATTACAAATTGCTAAAACCAGACCCGAGTTATTAAAATCAATGACAATTGTGTGCTCTACTGGGGCTACTTTAAAAGCTGACACTCGTAAATCAATGAGTGACCTAATTGTGCAATTAAATCAGTCAAATTTCCAAAATCATATTACTCAGCTTTATTCTCGATGGGTTTGTGAAAAAAATTTAACTAATAACCAGCTTAAGCAAACTATGTTTTCCATGATGCAAAACCATGGTGTTCAAAAAACTCTACGGCAATTAAATGCACTTTTAAACTTTGATGGGCATATTACTAACCAAGAATTATCTAAAATAACAACTCCCACATTAATTATACAAGCGGATGAAGATTTACGGGTTGATCCTGATGAAATAAAACAATTGGCTAATGCTCTACTAAATGCAAAACTAACTCTCATCTCAAATGCAGGACATTTCCTGCCTTTAGAAAATCCAGCTGCGCTAGCAACTGTTTTACATGATTTTCTTTTAGGAGACGTGAAAAACAAGGATTCATGAGGGTTTTTGCTAACCCTCTATTGTTCTTAACTTCCTGGTTAAATTAATTAATTTTCCTGTTTACAAATTCATTTAGAAAGAGTAATTTTAGTCGCACTGTGACATAATTGAAGGCTCATGATTTTGGTATTTAAAATGGATGGACACTAGGTTACAAGATTGAAACTAATATTTATATTTTTACTTAACGCTGACTACTAATTAATCAAATAAAAATGAATGATGATAATGAAATAGTCTTTTATAAATAAAGTTAATTAAAACAATAAGTTAAATTAAAATATTTGTTTTGTTTCAATTAGGAATAACAGGGAGGATAGGATAATGAATACTCAAATTGATATACACGATTTGGATACGCTAAATACCAATATTCTTAAAATTGCTGAATTCATTGCATTGTTTGAATCAGCAGAAGAAAAACTGAAAGAACGTGAAAATGCTTTAGAACAACGCATTGTTAACAATGAACACCGTCTGAATGAGCAGTTAGTTAAAATTTCATCTGTTTTCTCAGAATTTCAAAGTGTGATGACTGAAGTGGGTGCTGCACGTTGGCGTATCGTCGCAGAAAAAACATTGCAACAAAGTGAAGAACATTTAAAAAATATTCGCTATGCTACTGATGAATTTATTCGTTGCTCAGCGGAAAGTTATGAACGATTAAATAAAGCAACTGATTATACGGTGAAAGGGTTATCGAAAACTATTCATTCTTTTCGAATGGAGGATTTTCAGCGAGTAACAACAATGTCTATTGAAACAGTGTCCAATGCATGTGTAATTTCTTTAGATAAAATTAAAAATGTTATTAGTTGGTTTCACTGGCGTAACATTGCTCTAGTTTTTTCAATTACTATTGTAGTTACCATGATAACTGGTTTATATATAAATGATGAATGGCCTTGGCAATCTCATCAGAAAATGATGCAACAGAGACAGTTGGCTTTAGCAGTTGAAGCTGCCTGGCCACAATTATCTGTGCTTGATCAACAAGAAATTTTACATGTAGTTACTGAGAATATTGCTTAAGAGGTATGTTTGACGATGAAAAAGTTGTGTTTATTCCGCCATGCTAAATCTACTTATGGAGCACTTGGAACAGAAGATCTAGATCGTCCTTTGCATGAAATAGGCATGTCCAATGTGTCTCTCATGGGTAATGTATTAACCAACAAGTATAAGTTCAAACCAGACTTAATAATGACGAGTCATGCTGTGCGAACAGTCCTCACTGCTGAATTACTATGTGAGCCTTTAGGTTATAAAAAAGAAAAAATTCGTGTTGAAAAAAGTTTGTATGAAGCTGGGGTTGAAGAGTTATTACAAGACATAAAGCTAGTTGATAGTAAAGTTAAAAACTTGTTAATTGTTGGACACAACCCAGGATTAACATTGTTAGCAAATTTTCTTGCAGATACACACGTGAATAACTTACCTACTTCTGGAATGTTTGCTATCGAGTTAGATTCGAAAAGTTGGGAAGATATCAGCACCGCTAACAATAAGGTGTTATTTTTTGATGAACCAAAAAACCATCAATAAAGCTCTGTTACATAAAAGAACTAAAAATTTCTTTTTTTATTTTATAATTGTATTGCTTTGCTGTGTTACACTAACAGTACAAGCAGAGACTCTGCAATCTGCAGTTTTGTTACAGATTAATGAAACCATAGGACCCGCAGTTGAAGATTATGTTGCAGCAGGATTAGCAACAGCCGCGGCACAAAATGCAGCAGTAGTCATTTTACAAATCGACACTCCAGGCGGGCTGGATAAATCGATGCGTGAAATAATCAAATCTATTTTAGCTTCACCGGTTCCTGTGGTTTCTTATGTTGCCCCTTCCGGTGCCCGAGCCGCAAGTGCTGGTACATTTATTTTATATGCCAGTCAAATAGCGGCTATGGCTCCCGGAACTAATTTAGGAGCGGCAACACCTGTACAATTACTTGAAAATAATCTTCCTTCAAAAACTAACACTACATTCGCTGCATCTAATCAATCTTCCATGGATTTAAAAATGAGGAATGATGCAGTTGCTTATATTAAAAGCTTAGCTGAATTACGACATCGCAATAGCCAATGGGCTGAATTAGCCGTTACTTCAGCAGCAAGTCTGCCAGCAACAGAAGCTTTAAAATTAAATGTTATCGATCTAATTGCCAATAATATTCCTGAGTTACTCAATGCTATTAATGGAAGAACTGTTTCCGTACGGGGGCAAGATTTTGTGTTGCATACACAAAATCTTCCAGTTGAAACCCTTAATCCAAACTGGCGTTCAAAATTTTTAGGTGTTATTACTGATCCTACGATAGCTTATATCCTATTGTTGATAGGTATTTATGGCTTATTGATCGAATTTGCTCATCCTGGTTTCGTACTGCCAGGAGTTACCGGTGTAATCGCTTTAATCTTAGCACTATTTGCCTTTCATATGCTGCCGATCAGCTATGCCGGTTTAAGTCTAATGCTGTTGGGCTTGATCTTCCTGATTGCGGAAGCATTTATGCCAAGTTTTGGAGTCTTAGGGCTTGGAGGAATTATTGCTTTTGTAGTTGGATCTGTATTTTTGATGAATACTGAAGTTAAAGCCTATCGCATTAATTGGAGTGTCATTATCACTATGACTATCCTCAATGCTATATTTTTCCTAGGAATCATCGCTACTGTTATTCGCGCACGACAACGAAAAATTGTGAGTGGCCGTGAAGCATTAATAGGTATGGAAGGTGAAGCATTAGAAGATTTACAGCATGAAGGTTTGGTATTGGTTAACGGCGAACGTTGGCAAGCAATCAGTGAGATGCCAATCAAACAACATCACTCTATTCATGTTGTTGCAATAAAAGGGTTGAAGTTACAAGTTGAAGCGATTCACAAAAAGAGGTCCAGCTTATGAGTTTTTTACCATTCATTATTTTGATTATTATATTAGCTTTTTTATTCACTTCAGTGAAAATTTTGCGGGAATATGAAAGAGCCGTTATTTTTACCTTAGGTCGGTTTTGGAAAGTTAAAGGTCCAGGGTTAATTATTTTAATACCTTTTGTTCAGCAAGCAGTTAAAGTAGAACTACGTACCATAGTGATGGATGTTCCAAGCCAAGACGTGATTTCTAAAGATAACGTTTCTGTGCGAGTCAATGCAGTTCTGTATTTTCGCGTCATTGAACCGCAAAAAGCAATTATTCAAGTTGAAAATTATTACGATGCAACCAGTCAATTAGCACAAACTACTTTACGCTCTGTATTAGGTCAACATGATTTAGATGATATGTTATCTGAACGTGATAAATTAAATCGTGACATTCAAAGTATTTTAGATGTACAAACCGATGCTTGGGGTATCAAAGTTGCCAATGTTGAAATTAAGCATGTAGATTTAGATGAAAGTATGATTCGAGCCATTGCAAAACAAGCTGAAGCTGAACGCGAACGTAGGGCTAAAATAATCTATGCCGAGGGTGAATTGCAAGCTTCACAAAAACTGCTGGAAGCTTCTAGAGTATTAGCCGCACAACCGGAAGCGATGCAATTGCGTTATTTCCAAACATTAACTACCGTGTCACAAAACAATAAAGGTAGTACGATTATTTTCCCAATTCCTCCTGAATTATCTGATATCTTGCATAAATTAACCTATAAATAATCATGGATAAAATAATAATTCATGCATTAAAAATTGAAACCGTCATCGGTTGTTTAGCTTGGGAACGTCAAGTTAAACAATCGGTTATTTTTGATTTGGAACTTGAACTTGATTCCAAATTAGCCGGGGATACTGATAATTTAGATAATACTTTGGATTATTCTCAAATAACACAAACGATTATTAAATTCGTAGAAAACAGTCAATTCAAACTAATTGAAGCATTAGCGTCACAGACTGCACAATTAATTCTAGAAAAATTTAATATCTCTCATTTAAGATTAACTCTTACAAAACTTGCGGCTATTCCACATACAAAAGCAGTTTCTGTGAGTATTGTCAGGCCATGAATTCATCTTACCTTGTCAAATAATTCCAACCAGACTCGTCATGGTTTCTCTATATCCACATTTGCCCCATCAAATAACCGTTGTTGACCTTCAATCACTATGGTGTCTCCAACAGCTATTCCCGACGTAATAAAAATGTTTTTATCACTCCGTTCACCTAACTCAACAACTGTTTTCACTGCCTTATTATTTTTAACTACGTATACATAATTACCTTGTTCAGAATACACAATTGCAGTTTGCGGCAGTTCTATTAATTGTTTTGCTTGCCCCACAAATACTTTGGTAATCACAAAACTTCCTGGAATAAGCATGTTATCTTTATTCGGTAATCGAGCACGGATTTTCAACGTACGTGTATTAGGATCAATCAATGATTCCATAGCGATAACTTTTCCATTAAAAATTTGTTTGCCATAC
>JBGSLN010000040.1:0-8475 GCA_041740675.1 Gammaproteobacteria bacterium
AATTTAGCTTTTTCTCTTTTTCCCAGCCTTTTATTAATCACACCTTCGAGTTGAGTTAATCTTGATTCTATTGCGTCAAGTAGATCTTTAATCTTTTTGTAATAATCTTCAAATTCTTTTGCGGACAAATCATAGTTAACCAAGGTATTAAACGCTTCAAAACCTTCAAGCAGCAATGGCACCCATCGCTTACGCTCTTTTTTATTAAACCGTAAGAAATCGAAAAAACCGTCTTCGACATACTTTTCATATCCTTCAGGCACTTTTGTCAATTGGCCATTGACTTGTATTTGTTTTTCGCTGAATTTGATTGGTCTTAAAGCTCTTAACATAAGGTCCACCTACTTTAAATCTATATTCATAAATAAGTATACCCAACAAACCTTAAGGAAATATTAAGAAATCAAGAAAATCTAATATTTTTCTATTTTTAGAAGAAAAAAACGATTTTTTTAATCATTTTTTTTACAATTGAGTATTTTTTTGACATATATGCATCGATTAAGTGGATTGGGTATAATTAATTATGCGCTTCTGTACTTAGAATAAACGTGAGTTCGTGCTTGTTTTGGAATAAATGAATAATTTTAGTCCCTACTATGGCTTGAAATTTTCTAATCAAGGCAAAATCAGTTTTTCCTTGCAGTTTGATAGTACAAACAAAGTTTTTCACCTGACCTAACTCTATCCAATTGGTAATAAGATCGTATAAACGTTCTGGATAACAAGCAATGTCGGAAAACAGCCAATCAACTTGAGGGAAATCTTTTGGATCTAAACTAAAAGCACTTTGTTTTAAAAACTTTATGTTGGAGAATTTAGCTAAATTGGCAGCTAAAGGTGCTTTATCTACCGCTAACACTTTTGATCCGAGTGTTGCCAACACATAGGTCCAACCTCCTGGTGAGGCGCCTAAATCAATCACAGTTTCTTCTGGCTTAGGATAATGATCAATCAATGTCAAGGCTTCCCATAATTTTAAATAGGCACGATTAGGAGGGTTAATTTTATCTTCATTAAATGGCAATAAATAAAAAGGAATATTTGTGCTTCTATCTAAAGAATATAGTAATGTGTTTGCATCTAATAAAGCAAACACCCCTGTTTTAGGAAATTGCTTATTAGGAGAAAAATCAATTTTTTTAGGAAAAGGATTTAGTAATTGGGCTTCAATTAATTTTGTGCGCCGAATATTATTAAGCGGATAGCCAAACCAATATTTATGTTTGCTTTTTAAAAATTTAACCGCTTCGCTAATAGATGTAATTTTTTCAAATTGGACATCATGCCAAATATCTTGAGCAAAACAAGCTGTTCCCGCTACGTGCTTCTCTTCGTTTATAAATTCTGTAAAAATTAATTGACCACGAACTACCAGATCATGTCTATATTGTGATAACTCGGATATTAACTCTTTTTGAAAATTAGGATGACTGACGTAAATACAAGTGCTCATAAAACTTAATTAATTTTTTTGGCTCTAATAAATAAAAACCAAGGCTGTTTAGCGATTGCATCGTACATAGCCATATTTTCTTTTAGACCTTCTGTTGGCAAAGGTTCCAACAATCGCTCAATAATAAATCCAGCTTGATACAAACTATCAACTAAATCATGCAATGTATGATGATAATATTTCACGTCTATATTTAATGATGGCCAATGATCATGAATGATTTGTTTCTCAAAATAACAATTTAGTTTAAATTGTTGAAAAACTGAGTGTGGTTGATGTGTAGAAAAAATAAATAGTCCTTGGGGTTTTAAAACACGCGCAAACTCTTTAAATAACGCTTGCCAATCCCACACATAATGAATAACTAAGGGTGCAATGATAATATCAAATTTTTCATCGCTAAAAAAATCGAGTGGATTTTCAATATTGGCTTGCAAAACTGTGGCATTGCCTTTTAATCGCTCTTTGGTGAGTGAGATCATCGTTGGACTCAAATCAATCGCAGTCACTTTTGCAGCAGCTGTAATTAATTTTTCCGCATACCAACCCGATCCACAACCTACGTCTAAAACCTCTAAATTAGCGAGTGATGCTGGCAAAAGTGACCAGGTATTGGGTCGTTCATAATAAACATGAATAGGTTTTTCATCGACACTATCAGCATAAATTTTGGCGAACGTTTCATAGTTACAGACAGGTTTATCATTCATTAAAAGTTAAGCGCTCTCTAACCGCATCACAGAAGTAACTTCTAATTTTTTATTCATGTAAACATTTTCATCTGGATTGTTCTTAGCAAAATCCGCTATTACCTCATCCCGCAAATATAACAGATCAGCAATATATGGCTTAAATAAAATGAACATGCTAGTCATCCATTGATTAACTAACATATAAGAAGAACCTTCAATTTCAATTTTAATGGTATCCAATTCACGAATAATACGTTCTGCACTATACCACGCACCTAAAGTTATCCAATAATTGACAGTAAATAATGCTGTAGGTATCCCATATTCATTCATCGCGATTGCGCATACATGAACTAAATTATCTTTTTCACCTTTAGTCTCATCATATTTTTTAGATGCAAAAATAGGACTTTCATCCTTACCGAACCGAGGTTTGCGCAAGAAAATATGAAAATGACCATGCTCTGGAACTCTGTCGTTATCTTTTGAAGAATGGCTATGGTAATAATACTGCGTATGATTTTTAAAATCTTTTACATCACCTTCAGGCAAATGATCCCATTGCTTAACAATTTGATCTTCAACATAAAATTGTGCAACCAAATTTGATGGAGCAAGTTTTTGATAGATACTCTTGATATTTTCGATGGCCTTGATCTGTTCTAGGCCGAGATCATTCGTTGACATACAACTCTTTAAACTAAATTTTTAAAGAAATAAGAGTTGGTGAAGCAATCCACCAACTCTTTCATATTGAAAGCTAACTTAGCTGCCAGAGCAACCACCACAGCTGCCAGCACAACCACCACAGCTACCAGCGCAACCACCGCAGCTACCTGTACAGCTACCAGCACATGTGTTAGTAGTAGTATTAGAACTAGCACCGCCACACGTTTGTGTTGTGGTTGTACCCGCAGCAGGAGCTGGGTTAGTTGTAGTTGTTGTTGTATCAGCCATTGCTACTGAACAAGCTAAAAGTGCCGCAGCACCCGTTATAACGATCGTTTTTTTCATTTGAATTAACTCCAACATTATTTTAAATATGCAGGAAGATTATAGACGTTTTTCATTAAATTAGCATTTATTTTTTTATAATGTGTAAAAAAAACATTTTTAGATAGAATTTAGTCAAATACCATGAATTTTAGATAAGATTTTTTAAGGATTTACACTGTGTTTGCACAAAAAAAATTCTTTCGTGTGAGAAATATCTCACAAATAAAGATGAAAATTCAGCAAGCTAAATACTATTTCTACTCCAATCAAAGCAATAATAATGATTTCTAAGTTATGTGAATGTTTATTCACTAAATATACATTAAACATTTCAAAAATTTCATTTAATGTTTCTAATTGTTGGTTGATGGTTTCTATTCGAACTGGAATATCTAAATATTTTTCCATCATGTCATAATATTCCTCAAGATTTGGATGTTTCCAAAAAAATTTGGGCTGATACAAAATTTCACTCGATAAATTAATTTGGCTTTTAGTAAAAATAATTTCTCCTAAAATCTTATTAATTTTTTTTCTTGAAGAAGAAAATACTCCTTTCCCAGCATGTTCTTGAATGATAGGTAAATATTTAGTGATTTGTTTTTCTATGTTGTGTTCATAGAAATTTAATTTTATTGAGGTAGAAAGGCCAAATGAAATTGCGAGCTTTAATTCATTTTCTTCATTTTCTAGCTGAATGCAATCAACATTAAAATGATCATGGGGCCATAACTTAGTGATAGAACCTAATTGATAGGAAAACTCATCTTTTACTACATATTCAAACGCATTAATTGTGGCTGACTTAATTAATTTAATAAGTTTTTTTGCTTGGTATCGTTTAAAATTCCAAGTAACAATAGTGCCATTTTTAAAAACATAGAAAATTTGGGAGCCATCTTTAGTCATCACTTGCATAGTATTTCTAGCACGTTCCCAAATATAATCATCTTCTTGTTTTAAACGTTTTTCAACTTTAAATAAATCAATCTGTTCAGCAATACAATAGGAAAGACATTCCATAATTTTCTCCAGGACTTACAAGAAAGCTCGTATTTTTGTAAGTAGCCTGCTTTTTTTATTTTTTCGACATTGCATTAGTTAAATTTGTTTGCAGCTGCTGCATTTGAGTCTGTAATGTGGTTTGCACTTGTTTGATTTGTGCCTGTAATTGTGTATTCAATTGTTGAATTTGTTGTTGCAATTTTTGATCGAGTGCAGGCAGTTGGTTTTGTAGTGTGGTGATTTCAGTTTGCAGTTGTGTCTGCAGTTGCTGTAATTGTTGCTGAGAAGTTTGTTGCACTGTCTTGATTTGAGTTTGTAACGCATCAAAATTACCTGCCCCTGAGTTTGCGGGCGTAGCAACCGTAGTATCTGCAAATGCAGTGCCTAAAAATAATGAAAAAATTAGTATTGGAAGTTGTCTTCTCAATTTCATATACGCAGCCTTAATTTTTTTATAATTTGTCGCTAGAGTATAGTATTTAGCAATGCTAATTTCCAGTTTGATAAAATTGCCATCTTATTTAGTGCATTCTCATAGTGGTGCCTGGCGAAACTTGGACTCATGTTTCATACTTTACTATAGGTCTTGGTTAAAAATTGTAGCGATACGTACATAACCTATTGATTTCATATAATTTTTCGCATTATTATTGAGACGAAAAAATTGCGTATACCTATTTTTTGGGCTAAATAATTAATGATTTCTTAAGAATTCCTTAAGGTATTGCTGATAGTATTATGGTAAGATTCGTTTAATAGTAAGAGGTTAAAGGTAGGCAGTCATGTTAAACAGTATTAAAAGTCGCAAAAAGCTTGAAGACGAAAATCTTGCAAGAGTTAACACTGCATGGACAATGTTTGAAGCAATTCGCAAAAATATGAAAGTGGAACAAAATGACTTAGATGGTATGCAAAAAGTGATGCGTGCGTTTGCTGTTGAAGTTGTACGTCAGCAACCTTATCAAGATCGAATTATTGTGGGCGAAGGTTTGATTGACCAACAAGTTTTAATACGCTTTCCTAATAAAAAGTTTGTTTCAAAAGAAGCCTATCTTCAGTATCATTCTCAAAATTACGAATGGGGTGAAGATGCATTAATGTATCCAGCTTTAGAAGCTTTGGGATATCAACCAGTGATGCATTTGCAAGACACTCATGTACCTCCTTATGTTCCTTTTGTTCAGCAATGTTCTAAAACACCTCAACAAATTGATATCGTTAATCACGGTGCAAAGGAAGAAGGTTTTCACTGGGAACTACAAGGTCAATCCAATCCTGGACGTGGTAATTGCATGTACTATACAATGGCACAGCAAGTACAAAAAGACTACTTACCCAAAATTTTTGATGAAGAAGAAGTTTTATTTATGCAAGAAACTTTAAAAGCTGCAAATAAAACAAGTGGGCCTATTATTTTTCCTCAAATAACAGTGCAAAGTGAGAATGAAATTACACTCAAAGTAACAGCTGAATCTAAAGAATATGAAAAGCTTGCACAAGCACGTAAAAAAGATGCTGCGGAAATGTTAAATCGATATTCTACAATAGAGCTTGCTCAATTCTATCAAATTGCTATGCAAGATAGTGATTATCTGCCGGGTCGTTTAACAGAAATTGAAAAAGAAATGGGTATTACAGCTAAAGATAATCCTGTGCGTACAGCAGTTGAATTCGGTAAGGTTAATGGAGATTTAGAAGATTTAATTCGCAAAGAATTGCTACATGCTTTATCTACTGAAGCTTGGAAAGATGAAAAACACTATAATGCTTTAGTTTCAATTTCAACACCAAAAAATACAACATGTTCAGAAGAAGCAAGACTTGGTGCACTTCAACTCAATCCTGAAAATCCTTGGAAAGCTCCACAATTTGTAATGAAATGATAATAAATCCAGCTTAAAAGAGCTGGATTTATGATCTCAAATTCGTATAAATTAGACTTTCTTTTTTCTCATGCGCAATTAACCATTTTTTTCGTGATTGCCCACCACCATAACCACCTAATTCTCCATTTGAATTAATAATACGATGGCATGGAATAATAATAGCAAACTGATTTGCACCATTTGCTTGAGCAACAGCACGACATGCTGATGGTTTACCGATTTCTTTTGCTAACTGCAAGTAGGATCGCGTTTCACCACAGGGAATTTTTTTTAATTGTTCCCAAACACTTTTTTGAAAAGTTGAACCAAGAAAAAACAATGGCGTTTTGAATGCCGTTAATTTACCCGCAAAATATAATTTTAATTCCTTCGCTATTGATTCAATTGGCGATGTGTGACCAGGAATAATTGCTGATTTAGTTCTTTTCCTCAGCCGTTCAACTTCTCTTTCTAAACCACGTCGATCGACAAACTCTAATAAATATAATGTGGTTTCATCAGCAATGGCTATCATTGGTCCAAGCTGGGTATCAAGCCATGCTGCTTTAAGAATATTACTATTTCCAAGCAAACTCGGTGCAACGCCCATAATCCGAGAAAAAGCATCTCTAAAACCACTACCTGATTCATAGCCAGTATTAAGTTGTGCATCAATCACTTTCTCACCTGCTCTGATTTGTTTCATCGCAATTCCCATTCGACGTGCACGAGCATATTCAACAAATGTCATGCCAAATCTTTTTTTAAATTGTCGTCGTGCGGTAATTGCATTAACAGACAGCTCTTGAAAATCTTTATCTTTCCAACGTTTTTCAGGATTTTCTTCCACTGCGGCAACAAGCAGTTGCACAAGTTCTGAAACTTGATTGGGGTTAGATAATGGTCGACAACGTTTACAAGGTCGATAAGATGCTAACAGTGCTTGTTGTGGCGTTTCAAAGAATTCACAATTCTTAAACTTTGGTTTTCTTGCCGAGCAGGTTGGGAGGCAAAAGACTCCTGTTGTTTTAACTCCCACATAAACCACACCATTATATTCACTATTTTTAGCCATGATGGCTTGATAATACTCTTTTTTATTTTTGGCAGTTATCATGTTTGTCTCATAAATTTGTGATTGTTTATCCATTATGATTATAATAAATTAACAAAAAACTGCCGCCGAATTTCGAACACCCATTTTTATAAATACACATCTCCTTTCATTAATATTTTTGCTGTTCTAAGAAATCCCGAACTCAATGCTTGCCATTGTTCTGTGGTAGGGTCAAAGACTACATTTGCATTGACTGCCATTATCCCTTTTGGATGCCCGATGCGGATTGGCAATGCTTTATCTTTAAGTTGTATGATTTGTTCTGGCACAGTTCCAGGAATTTTGGCGGCACAGGCCAAATTAATTGCACCCGTACCCGTATGTGCATGATGTACTCTTCCTTCTGTTGCTATTAAACTAATCAAATCAATTTCAGCTTGATCGATCATTTCGCCTTCTGCAGTTTGATATGCTTTTGCTGGTGAAAGCCAAGCAACTCTAACTGCCGGAGTATATGGAACTTCCATGATTGCTGCACCTTGTTCACAGATAACTTGAAATGTATGTTCATAGTTCGCAAAATTAATTTGTATAGGCGTCTCTTTATTTTCTAAGCCTAAATCTTTTGCGTTCACAAAAATTGTCGGATTGGCACTACGCATTAAAGTAGCTTCAATTTTCTTTCCATCAGGTAAAGTAATAACATGGATAGGTTTGTTATGAGGAATTAATGATTTGCCATGACCAGGATCAATGAACTCAACATAAATTGAAGAACTTTTTCCTGGTACTCCAGGAATAGAAATTAAATTGTTGGCGGTATCAGCAGAAACATGGATGCACATTCCATGTTTTAAGTTTGATTGCCATACTCGTACTTTTGCCGAACCATCTTTTTCAGGCTTTACATAATTTTCTTGCACGGCTAATAGCCCAACCGCAGAAGCTAAATTGCCACAACTGCCCTCCCAATCGATTAGGGGTTTCGACAAGTTTACTTGGCCAAATAAATAATTTACATCAAAATTTGGATCTTTGGCTTTGCTGATAAGCGCTATTTTGCTGGTACTGGAAATGCCACAACCCATACCATTAAGTTGCATACCTGATGGATCCGGGCTTCCCATCATGGCCAATAACATTTCATCACGAACTTTACCAGCAGGAGGAAGTAATGCTTCATTAATGAATAGGCCTTTGCTGGTGCCGCCGCGCATGAATATTGCAGGTATTTTCCTGATTTTATTCATTATATTCCTCCTGGCTTCTGTAGACATTTCGCATACGCTTCGTTACAACTTGAACAAGTATGAAGACATTCTCTAATTAAACATTCTTGGTGTAAAGAAATTCGCAGGCTTTTTTGCATATAATTCTATAGGGGGTAAAGCTGTTAATGCTGTT
>JBGSLN010000041.1:0-3779 GCA_041740675.1 Gammaproteobacteria bacterium
AATTTCATATTGAATACTAGATAGATAATCTTTTGTAGCTGCTAATCCTAACAATTTTGGATAAGTATTTTTTGATAGCTTTTCATCAATCCCTTTTTCTTTGCCCAATAGTTCTGTAGTTGATTCCACATCTAAAAGATCATCTTGTATTTGATAAGCCAGGCCTAATAAATTAGCAAAATTTTCTAATTCTTCAATGGGCAAATTAGTTGTTAAAGTTGCTGGCATCATCACACAAGCAGTGATTAATTTTCCAGTTTTTAAATGATGAATTTTTTTTAATTCTTCTATATTCAATTGCTTTCTTTCAGCATGAATATCTAGCGATTGTCCACCTACCATTCCCTGATTGCCAGTAGCTGAGGTTAATAAACGGAGTAATTTTATTTTTTGACGGTCGCTTATATAAGAAGCGCTTGCAATAGCTTCAATAGACAACATTTGCAATGCATCACCTGCTAAAATCGCTTCAGCCTCTCCAAACTTAATATGACAGCAGGGCTGTCCTCGACGAAGTTTAGCATTATCCATTGCAGGCAAATCATCATGAATCAATGAATATGCATGAATTAACTCAATAGAAATAGCGATAGAATCTAATTTTAAGTTTTGAATATTTACTTTGGTTATTCCTGACCATGCATGCCCATAAATTATTTCTATACTTAATGGAACTTTATTATCAATAGTTTTAAATTTATTTAATTGGATTTGCAGCTGGTGTAAATAACTTTTTCCAAATAATTTCTTACATCGAGATGGGTGCAAATTACGCCCCCCTGTATGCCGTAACTCGATTATTAGTTTCTCTGCACTAGAATAATTTATTTGAAAATTTTCGACATCCATCACTGGATCTAGCAATTGATTTTTAATTAAAGCATCACCTAGGTCATGCATATCTATAAAACCTTGTATTTGTTGTGCAGAATTAATATTGTAAACTGCTTGAGCTATTTCCTTACATGTATCCGGTCCAAATGCTGTAAACATTAATAATCCATTAGGTTTCAAAATCCTTTGCCATTCTGAAAATATAGTTTGAATATCATCACACCAATGCAACATCAAGTTAGCATATACAAAATCAAAACTACTTGTGGCAAATGGAAGCTGTATGGCATTTCCACAAACAAAATAATTTTTCTGTCGCCAGGTTTTCTTTTTTTTAGCTTGATAGAGCATTTTTGAAGAGAGATCAAAAGAAAAAACATCGGCTTTTTTAAAATTTTTTAATAATGTTTGTGAACTGATCCCAGTACCACATCCACAATCTAAGATCCGATTTGGCTTGATAGGAATAACATCTAATCGCTGAATCATTTTTTGATTAATTTCAGAAAATAAAAAAGCTGCTGCGTCAAATGTTGACGCAGCTTTATTAAAATTGCGGATAATATGTTTTTGTGAGAAGGACAATTACGCTTTCCAAAATCTGGGCACAACTAATGCTAATACTGCAATTTTAGCTAATTCAGTCAAAACAAATGGTGTTAAACCTATAGCGATCGCGCTATGTAATCCCATCATCATAGATAGCCAGGTCAAACCACATGCGAAAATAACTGACACGCCAAGAAAAGCTGCTAATGCAGCGGTAAACATCGATCTGCCCCACCCATTTTGTATTAATATTCCCGCTAAAAATGCGCCAGGAATAAAACCTATCATATAACCGACTGTAGCACCATTGGTGAAAGATTCAGCTAAAATTGGTAAGCCAGTCAAGCCAAGAACTACAAATGACACAACAGTTGCAGTTCCTAATCGTGGACCATATACCATACCAATAAAAAGCACAGCTAAAGTTTGCAAGGTTACAGGTACAGGTTGCAATGGAATATTGATTTTTGATGCAACTGTTAACAACCCTAAACCGACTAAATAAAGTAAAGCATAACGACTTGCTTTTTTGGCAGTTGCGTTAATCAAAATATTCTGTAAACGTGTGTTTAAGGACAGGGCTTGACTCATGACATTTCTCCATTATACTTATGGTAATCGATGCTTTTCTACAAATTTGTTTCAAGATAAATTGCTAAGAATTTACGAAAAATATCTGGGCAGGGCTTTGTTACAAGGCTTACGATCATAATGAGTTTTCGTAAATTCTATTTCTGTTACATCATAAGGAAGTTTTTTAATATGTCAATCATTCCTCCAAAATTGAAGTATTTAACTAAGCATTGCTTTGATTTGTTGTTGCCACCGCGTTGTATTGTATGTAATGGCGCTTTCAAATCAAATGTATTGATCCTAAATTCTTTTCAACATACTAATAACTATCAACTGCATATTTGTTCATATTGTGTTGATATTATGCCATGGTTAAAATCTTGTTGCTCCATTTGCTCAAATCCACTCCCTGAAACAACAACTTCAAAAAATGAAGTTTGTGGGCAATGTTTAAAACATCCTCCTCGTTTTCAAAACAGTACTTGTTTATTTATATACAAAAAACCTACAAGCATATTGATTACGCAATTAAAGTTTCATCATCGCTTGATATTAGCTTATCACTTCGGTTATTTATTAGCAGCAAAACTAAAAGAGCATTATGCGGTTCATTTCCCAGATATACTTATTCCTGTTCCTTTACATCCGCAACGTTTGCGCCAACGTGGGTTTAATCAAGCATTAGAAATTGCTAAAACCATCCGTCGACAGTTGCACATTAGCATTGATAAAACGAATTTAATAAGAACTCGAGCAACGCGACCACAATCTGAAATACCCGCAAAGCAACGACGTTCAAATATGAAAAATGCTTTTGTATGTAACTCAAATTTAAAAAACTTGCATGTATTATTGATTGATGACGTAATAACGACTGGACACACCATCGATGCATGTTGTGTTGCTTTACAAAAAGCTGGGGTTAAACAAATTGACGTGTGTGCCATAGCTAGAACAAATTTTTAAATTTATCTACTGGATGCACCTAAATTTTCAGGAAAGTATCTAAATTTATGTTGTTGAGTTATGTTGTAATTTTAGCACACAGAATAAAGTTAGGTTTTTAGATTAAACATAAAACGCACACATGGAAAGATTACAAATTAGTAAATATTCAACATGTGTGCGTTTTGCAACACTCTCTAAAATATATTAGTCTTCTAAAATACTTCTCAACATCCATGCGGTTTTTTCATGGACTTCTAACCGTCTAGTTAACAAATCTGCACTCCCTTCATCATGATTATCTGATACTATAGGAAATAATTCTCTGATAGTTCGCACCACACATTCATGCCCCTCTACCAATTGTTTAATCATATCTTTTGCAGCGGGAATTTGATTTTCTTCTTTGATCGAGGTCAATTCAATAAATTTTTTATAAGTGCCTGGCGCGGGAAAACCTAAGGCGCGAATACGTTCGGCAATTTCATCAACTGCTGCTGCTAATTCGATATATTGTTTTTCAAATAATTCATGCAGAGTTGTAAACATTGGACCAGTCACGTTCCAATGAAAGTTATGAGTTTTTAAATAGAGTGTGTACGAATCTGCCAATACTTTTGCTAAGCCATCTGCGATTTGATGTCGTGTACTTTCTGTAAGTCCAATGTTAATTTTCATTATGTTCTCCATTTTCTAATTTTGACTTTATAATTATAACCTTTATTAGCCAAGTTGAAAGACTCGGGTTGATTATATGAATTGATTCCGTAGATAGATAATTTCTATAGCGCCCGATTTTGTAAATTCAAGTCGATTCCGAATCTCTAAACTGTTATAATTCCTACTAAAAAATAAGCAGTGCAGATGAACTGCTACAC
>JBGSLN010000042.1:0-3763 GCA_041740675.1 Gammaproteobacteria bacterium
GGGATTTTCATAATCCAAGCCAATCACAAATCCAACAGCTACTTGATTGTCTTCAAGATGATAAATAAAAGCACCTCCATAAGTTTTCTTATCCAATGGCCAGCCAATACTATGCACAACTTTTCCAGGGACATGCTTTTCAGGCGTAACTTTCCACAATTCTTTAATGCCAATACCATAGGTTTGTGGATCAATACCATCGCGTAAATGGAAATGTTCAAATAAAACTTTTGTTAAGGAACCACGGCAGCCCTCGGCAAAAACAGTTTGCTTTGCATGTAATTCCATACCCGGCTGAAAATTAGAACTAGGTTTTCCCTCTTTATCGATGCCCATATCGCCAGTAAGAATGCCTTTAACAGCTCCATCATGATGATATAACACTTCGGTAGCGGCAAATCCCGGATAAATCTCGACGCCTAAGCTTTCAGCATGTTGAGCTAACCAACGGCACAGATTTCCTAAACTGATAATGTAATTTCCTTCATTTTTCATAGGCCGAGGAGTCGGCAATTTAAAGCTTTTTGTTTCCGTTAAGAATAAAAATTGATCTTCAGTAACTAGAGTATTGAGTGGAGCTCCCATTTCTTTCCAATCAGGTAAAAGCTCAGCTAATGCTCGAGGCTCAAGCACTGCCCCTGAAAGAATATGCGCACCAACTTCAGCACCTTTCTCTACCACGCAAACGCTAAAATCATGGCCTTTAGCTTGACATAATTGTTTTAAACGAATTGCAGTTGCTAGTCCAGAAGGGCCGGCACCGACAATTACTACATCAAATTCCATAGATTCTCGATTCAAGCTGCTTTCCTCTTTTGATTTAGATCTAAAATAGTTGTATATTGACGGGCAACTATTCGTAGGTCAAGCCTAATGTGAATTTGAATATGTTGGAGTGTATATGAAAATATTAGTACCGGTAAAACGTGTCATTGATTACAATGTCCGGATTCGAGTAAAAGCTGACCAATCAGGTGTTGAGACTAATAATGTAAAAATGTCGATGAACCCTTTTGATGAAATTGCTATAGAAGAGGCAATCAGGTTGAAAGAACAAGGCATTGCAACAGAAGTGATAGTGATGTCAGTTGGAAATCAACAAAGTCAAGAAACCATTCGTAATGGATTGGCCTTAGGGGCTGATCGCGGAATTTTAGTGCAAACGGAAACAGAGATTCAACCTCTAGGCATTGCAAAGATAATAAAAGCAATCGTTGAAAAAGAACAACCAAAATTAGTCATTATGGGCAAACAATCCATCGACGGTGATTATAATCAAACCGGTCAGATGGTAGCAGCGTTATTGAATTGGCCGCAAGGTACCTTTGCTTCAAAACTTCAAATTGAAAATGATTCGGCAATAGTTACTAGAGAAATTGATGGAGGTCTTGAAACTTTAAAATTAA
The DNA here is from genome assembly GCA_041740675.1 of Gammaproteobacteria bacterium. Classification (GTDB taxonomy): domain Bacteria; phylum Pseudomonadota; class Gammaproteobacteria; order JBGSLN01; family JBGSLN01; genus JBGSLN01. The sequence continues at coordinate 1,407 of JBGSLN010000042.1, forward strand.
CACTGCCAGCAGTAATTACCACTGATTTACGTTTAAACGAACCACGTTATGCCTCCTTACCTAATATTATGAAAGCAAAGAAAAAGCAGTTAGATACCCTATTATTGACAGATTTATCTGTGAATGTACGTTCGCATATCGAACTATTAAAAGTTGAAGCCCCAGCGGAACGTAAGCCAGGCGTTATTTTAAAGTCGGTGCAGGAATTGATAGAAAAATTAAAGAATGAAGCAGGAGTGATATAACCATGAGTGTATTAGTCATTGCCGAGCATAATCAGCAGCTTTTAACAGATTCAACTTTACGTACTATTACTGCAGCAAAGCAATTGGGTGAAGTGACTGTGCTAGTAGTTGGATTTCAATGTCAAACTGTCGTAGCACAAGCAGCAAAGGTTGACGGAATTCAGCAAGTCATTCATGTAGAAGATCAAGCCTATGAGCATTTTCTCGCTGAAAATATAAGTGTTTTAATCGCGGATCTCGCAACTCCATTTCAACATATTCTTGCGCCTGCCAGTACATTTGGAAAAGATTTAATGCCGCGTGTTGCAGCATTGTTAGATGTAGCGCAGATTTCAGATATTATCGCAATTGAGTCAAATGATACGTTTAAACGTCCAGTTTATGCTGGTAATGCCATTGCGACTGTCAGAGCATTAGATCAGAAAAAAGTGATCACGGTACGTACGGCGGCTTTTTCTGCAGCTAAATTTGTCGAGCGCACTGTTGCGATGAATACTGAAAGTAAAAGTATTTTTGCAGAAAAAACTGCGTTTATCAAACGTGAGTTAACTAAATCAGCACGACCTGAACTGGGTTCAGCAAAAATTATTATTTCAGGTGGACGCGGTTTACAAAATGGTGAAAATTTCAAATTACTTGAAGCATTAGCAGATAAATTAAATGCCGCAATTGGTGCTTCCCGTGCTGCAGTTGATGCGGGATTTGTGCCAAATGATTATCAAGTGGGGCAAACTGGTAAAATCGTTGCACCAGAACTTTATATCGCAATTGGAATTTCCGGAGCAATTCAACATCTTGCAGGAATGAAAGAAAGTAAATACATAGTTGCTATAAATAAAGATGAAGAAGCACCTATTTTTAAGGTTGCGGATTATGGTTTAGTCGGAGATTTGTTTGAGATAGTCCCGCAGTTGACTGCAGAATTACCTTAAAATTTTGAATTACTTATAATAGAGGGTCAAAAAATGTTAATTGGTACACCAAAAGAAATCAAAAGTGATGAGCATAGAGTGGGTTTAGTTCCAAGCAGTGTGCGTGAGTTAGTTTCTAATGGGCATAGAGTGATGATTGAAACACATGCGGGGGCTGGCATTGGTTTTTCGGATGCTGACTATGAACATGCTGGAGCTACAATCGCACAAACAGCAAAGGAAATTTTTTCAAAAGCCGACATGATTGTCAAAGTAAAAGAACCTCAACCCGAAGAATGTAAAATGCTTCGAGAAGGGCAAATATTATTTACCTATTTACACTTAGCGCCAGATCCAATACAAACAAAACTGTTGTTAGAGTCTGGCTGTATAGCAATTGCTTATGAAACTGTCACTGATCCGATGGATGCTTTACCATTGTTAACACCGATGAGCCAAGTAGCAGGGCGTTTGTCTGTACAAGCCGGTGCTCATGCGCTGGAAAAGACGCAAGGTGGTAGTGGGATATTATTAGGTGGTGTGCCAGGTGTTCCTCCAGCTAGTGTAGTAGTCATTGGGGGTGGTGTTGTAGGAACTAATGCTGCACGTATGGCAATGGGATTAGAAGCAAACGTAGCAGTAATCGATAGATCACTTCGACGTCTGAAAGAATTAGATTTTGAGTTTGGAGCAAAGTTAAATACGATTTATGCAACCCAACAAGCTGTTGAAGAATATGTAGCTAATGCTGATTTAGTCATTGGTGCAGTATTAATTCCTGGAGCAGCAGCTCCAAGAGTTGTTAGTCGCAGTATGTTAAAAAATATGCGTGAAGGATCTGTCATGGTTGACGTTGCAATTGATCAAGGGGGTTGTTTTGAAACTAGTCATGCAACAACTCATGCTGAACCTACTTATGTGGTAGATGGTATTGTGCATTATTGTGTGGCAAATATGCCTGCAGCTGTGCCGCGTACTGCTGCATTTGCGTTAAATAATGCTACATTGCCATACACTTTAGCGTTAGCTAATAAAGGGTATAAACAAGCAATGTTAGAAAATCCTGGTTTAATGGAAGGATTAAATATCTATAAAGGCAAATTAACTTATGCTGCTGTAGCAAAAGCACAAGATTTATCTTATAGTCCAGCGAAAGAGGTAGTCAGGTGATAACTAAACAAACTTTGCCTTATTTTGTTGC
>JBGSLN010000043.1:0-8209 GCA_041740675.1 Gammaproteobacteria bacterium
GTAGCACAAAAAGATAAACTCGATGTTGTATTATTAAAGCCAGCTGTAGTGTATGCTACTGATGCTACTGATGTAACACAGCAAGTGTTAGCTGCACTTCCTAAATAATATTTTAAGTATACTTACTAGCCATTCTTTAAAATTATTTAGAGAATGGCTTTTTTTACTAAGCTAATTATGCAAGTTTATACAATCGAAGAGATATCAAAAAAACTTGGCGTTCCCTTTAAAGGTGATGGTGCTGTAAAGATTCATGGCGTTGCACCTTTAAAAACAGCCAAATTAGGACAAGCAAGTTTTTTAGATGCCTTGAAATATCGAAAATATTTACTATCAACAGAAGCCTCTTTAATCATTCTAAGTGAGAAATTGCTAGCAGAATGTTCAACCAATGTATTAATTACCAATAATCCACATTTTGTGTTTGCAAAACTTGCAGGCCTATTTCAACAATTACCAATTCGTTCGGTGGGAATTCATCCTACTGCCGTGATAGAAGAAAATGTGGTAGTAGCTAAATCAGCTAGCATTGGAGCACATTGTGTCATCGGAGCAGGCACGATGATTGGTGAAAATACAATTATCGAGGCCGGAGTGATTATTGGTGAGAATTGTAAAATTGGTGCAGATTGTCGCATTTGGGCCAATGTAACTATTTATTATGGTGTTGTTTTAGGTAAAAAAGTTCAGATTCATAGTGGTGCTGTGATTGGTTCTGATGGATTTGGACTTGCTCAATCACCCTTAGGTTGGGAAAAAGTACCCCAGCTAGGATCAGTACTTATTCATGATGATGTTGAGATAGGTGCAAATACTACTATTGACAGAGGTACCTTAGATATAACTGAGATTGGTCGTGGAAGTAAGTTAGATAATCAAATTCAAGTTGGCCATAATGTCAAAATTGGTGAACATACTGTGATTGCGGGGTGCACCGGTATTGCGGGAAGTACCAAAATTGGTAATTATTGTATGATTGGTGGTGCCGTTGGAATTAATGGACATATTGAAATTTGTGATAAAGTAATTATTGCAGCCATGTCAGGGGTTACTAAATCAATTACAACAGAAGGTATTTATAGCGCTTCATTTCCTGCTATTCCAATTAATGAATGGCGTAAACAGGCAGTTGCTATCAGACATGTTGATAAACTTACGGAAACGGTTAAAAAGCTAGAACAGTTATTAATGACTGAAAAAACAGCAATTGATTAGATGTTATTTTAAAGAGGCAAAGATGGATATAAATAAAATTCTAAGTCATCTTCCACATCGTTATCCATTCTTATTAGTGGATAGAGTTTTAGAGGTTGAGCCTGGAAAATCAATAAAAGCATTAAAAAATGTCACGATCAATGAACCATTTTTTGAGGGGCATTTTCCAGAAATGCCAGTAATGCCAGGTGTTTTGATGTTAGAGGCATTAGCACAGACAGCTGGAATTTTAGCAGGTGCAACTTCTGAGAAAGTTGAAAAAAGTCGTTCTGTGATTTATTTTGCTGGGATAGACGATGCTAGATTTAAAAGAATTGTATACCCCGGTGATCAGTTGATTATGACCGTAGAATTATTACAGGTTAAACGTGATATTTGGAAATTTAGCAGTCGTGCAACAGTGGAGGGAGAACTCGCGTGTTCAGCACAATTGTTAGCAGCCCGAAGAGATATAAAAGTTGAGAACTAAAGAGCGAGAAGTAAAAGTGATTAGTGAACATGCAATAATTGATGCCTCAGCAAAGCTTGCTGCTAATGTCGAAGTTGGTCCTTGGAGCGTTATCGGACCTGATGTGGAAATTGATTCGGGTACTGTGATTGGTCCACACGTCGTTATTAAAGGCCCAACAAAAATTGGTAAAAATAATAGAATCTACCAGTTTGTGTCACTGGGTGAAGTGCCGCAATCGATTAATTATAAAAACGAACCGACCCAACTCATCATCGGTGATAATAATGTAATTAGAGAATTTTGTACTCTTAATCGCGCAACGGCTGATGGAGCAACAGGCGTGACTCGCATTGGCAACAGAAACTTTTTGATGTCTTATGTACATATTGCACATGATTGTCAGATTGGAAATGATATTGTTTTTGCAAATAATGCTTCGCTGTCAGGGCATGTTATAGCAGAAGATTTTTGTGTATTTGGGGGGTTTTCTGCGGTACATCAACGTTGCCACATTGGTTCATACAGTTTTGTTTCTGGTGAAACAAGTGTGGGTAAAGATGTTCCACCCTATGTATTAGTTTCAGGTCATCCGGCAAAAGTATTTGGACTCAATTTAGTTGGGTTAAAACGACGTGGTTTTTCGGAAGGGCAGTTAGTTAATCTGAAACATGCATATAATATTATTTATCGCAAAGGATTAACTACTCAAAAAGCGATTGCAGAACTTGAAATACTATTGCCTGAGCAGCCAGAGGTACGATTGTTGATTGATTCATTAAATAACTCTACACGCGGTATTGTTCGTTAACTGATATAAAATTTTATTGTCATTAGCAGAATATTATGATAATAATAAATGATTAGTAGCAATCGTTAGAGATATTCTTATGAAATCCACTCCTTTATCGGCAGCATTTGTTAAAGGTATACTTAATTCTTGTTGTGCTCTTAGTAATTCTGTTGTTGCATCTAGTTATTTAATTATTATCCAAATTATTCTGCCTTAGGCAGAATTCGACTATACCTGGCGAGGTTTTACGCCCCCAATCAAATATTCCTAATAAACAATACATTCAAGTTTTCACTTGTTTTGAAAATAGGCTAATCCTAAAACTCATCGGGGTTAAGCATATTAAAAATGTGAGGTGTTCAATGGATCAAAATAGTCAACGACAGCCCAAAACATTGTGGTTGTTAACCTGGTGTTACTCGTTATTTATGGCTGCATTTGGTGGAATTTTAGCTTCGTTAGTTCTATATCAAACTAAAGAATTACACATGACAACTTCAACAGCGTATGGCGTATTTGCTGCTGCAATGGCCTTGTTATGGATCTTACCTTTAGGTGGTGGATTTGCCGCTAGTAAACTGGGTTATAAACAGGCAACAAATTTAGGTTTGATTGTTTGCGGAATTGGTATGGCTTGTTTTTGCTTTAGTAGCACAAATCTTATGTATGTGGGATTAGCCTTATTTGTGGTAGGGAATGCATTATTCACTCCAGCTGTTTGGTGCATGATCGATTTTTGCTATCACAAAGAGAGCAATTTACGAGAAGCAGGATTTACTTTATTTTATTTGTATTTTAATTTAGGTGCAGTATTAGGTATTTTTATAGGAGGTTGGCTAGCTGATACTTATAGTTTTGCTGTGGAATTTGCGTTAGATAGTATCTGCATATTTATTGCATTCATTTTATTATTGTCTCTACAAAAAAGAATAGTGCCTTATCCTGGACGTTCTATAGAGGCGCAAATTCAATTAGGGAAGGTGGCAAACCCTGCCGTGTTATTGCTGCTTACTGTTGTGTTTACTGTGATCACTCTATTTTTATTTCAATATTTAACCGTCAATAATGTATTGATGTTTTTATTAATGGCAATAATGTGTGTGGTACTATGGAGAATTGCACACAAACAAGCTACTCCATTAGCTAAAAATAAATTAATAGCCTTTATTTTTATGGCGATTATAGCAATTGCCTTTTGGACATTATATTCATTAGAACCCTCATTTTTATCAGTTTTCATACAAAATAATGTCGACACTCGTTTCTTAGGTATTAATATCCCAGCGAGTTCATTTTTTGCATTTGATGGAGTGTTTGTTATTTTAGTTGGGTTAGTTTTAAGCCGTGTATGGCTTTATTTAAGCAAGAAAAATAAGAATCCATCCTTATCAATAAAATTTGCAGGATCGTTAGTCATTATTGGTTTAGGTTTTGCTTTTATAGCAGTCATGATTATTTTTAATGGCAATCATCATTTATTGCCTGCATATGTCATTGTTATTGCATATGCAATATTTTCTACGGGTGAGTTAATGGTAAGTCCATTAGGTATTTCAATGGTAGGTAGTTTAGCACCTGCGGGTCAAGAAGGTCTGATGATGGGATTTTGGCAGCTGAGCACAGGAATTGGTGGCGTGGTATCAGGATATATTGCTACCTGGCCAAATTTACCAGATGTCGCATCGCCATTGATGCAATCAAATCCAATATATATCAAAACTTTTTTCTTTGTTGGATTAGGATCTGTGCTCTTGGGAATAATCGTATTGCTTTTCTCTGCCAAACTGAATAAGCTGATGAAAGAAGCTCCTTATAAAGTGCCTCAGATTTAAAGTGAAGTGTCCAGGCTGTTAGGCCTGGATCAATTCAACAACAACACTCCCAATATCTTCTGCTGGATAACTGTCAAATTCATTGCGTAAATTTTTAAAATCGTTTATTTGAATATTGCGATAATTTTTATCTTCAAGCAGCTTTATAATTTCAGTAGATAAGGTTTCTGCATTAGCGTCGTGTTGAATAAATTCTTTAGCAATTTTTTTTCGAGATACAATATTGCATAATCCAAACGTGTCAATTTTTATTAATATCCGACCGATGCAATAACTTAAAGCATTTATTTTATATAAGATTGCGAAAGGGACTCCCATTAATGCCACTTCAAGAGTAACGGTGCCGGAAACACACAGGGCAGCATCAGTAATTTGCAAAAGATTATAAAGTTGGTTGGGAATAATTTTTACATCTAACTGATGATGGGTGATAGCTGGTTGAAGTTGTTCAGGAGAAAAATGATTAGCGATTGGAATAATAAATTGCACTGACGGAAATTTATTTTTGATTTTAACAGCAGTTTCTAAAATTGTTTCAAAAATTAACTTCAATTCACTTTTACGACTACCAGGCAACAATGCGACAATAGGTTTATTAGGATCTAAATTAAAAAGTTCATAAGCTTCAGTTTTGCTTAGGTTAGGTCTGACTTGTTGTAGCAATGGATTGCCAACATAACAGGCATTAACGTTATGCTTTCGATAAAATTCGACTTCAAATGGAAAAATCACAGCAATTTTATTTACACAGTTTTTCATTATTTTAATTCGTCCTTGTTTCCATGCCCATAATTGTGGGCTGATAAAATATAAAACTTTGATATTGAGTTTTTTAGCTACTTTGGCGATTCTTAAATTAAAACCAGGATAATCGACTAGAATTAACAAATCAGGAGGGGAGTTATTTAAAATTGATTTAATCATTTTGAATGCAGTTTTAATAACTTTAAAATGAGTCAATACTTCGAAAATACCAACTACTGCCAATTCTTTGTTATCCATAATAATATTAGCACCAGCAGCACGCATTTTATCACCACCGATACCTAAGAAATAAAGGTCAGAATTTTTTATTAAAGTTGCTTTAATCAGCTCCGCAGCATGTAAATCACCTGAAGATTCTCCAGCTATGATTAACACTTTTTTCAAGCTAGAAACTCCTCTATCTCATCAGTTGTCTTTGGATGAAATTGGGTGTTAACTAACTCGGTAATTTTAATCGCAGTTGCTAATGCTTTGCGGCCATCTTCACCTGTCACTGCCGCGGATTTATTATAGTGAACTGAATCTAAGAATGCAGTAATTTCATCAAGAATTGCATCGCCTTTTTCCAGCTGGCGTTCTTCAGTAAGAATTTCAGGAATGCCAGGAAACATTTCAGCTTCACCTTTCCGATGAATACTAATATGTTTTGTGTTTAGATCGAGAGTCATGTAATTATGCGGTTGAAAGATACGCATTCGCCGTTCAGCACGCATGCTGACTCTACTCGCAGTTACATTTGCCACACAAAAATTCTCAAATTCAATTCTAGCATTGGCAATATCAGTCTCGTTTGTCAAAATCGAAGCACCATTAGCACGAATGGATTTAATTGGAGATTTTACGATACACTGGATTAAATCAATATCATGAATCATTAAATCTAGCATTACGTTAACATCAGTGCCACGTGGATTAAAAGTAGAGAGGCGAGTAGATTCAATAAATTTTGGTTCACAGATATCTTTTTCAACAGCTTTTACTACATTATTGAATCGTTCAAGATGTCCAACTTGTAATAAGACCTTATGCTTTTTTGCAAGTTCAATTAAAATATCAGCTTCAGCGACAGTGGAAGTAATTGGTTTTTCTAATAGTACATGAATTCCATTTTCAATAAAAAACTTAGCAATTTCAAAATGAGTAAACGTCGGTGTGACAATACTTACAGCATCAACTTTGTTGACTAACTCTTTGTAGTTAGTGACAGGGGTCGTATGAAATTTTTCAGCAAATCCTTTTGCTATATCAGGCATAAGATCACATACCGCGACTAATTCAGCATTGCTGAGTAGCTGATATTTTTCTGCATGAAACTTACCTAGATAGCCAACCCCAATAACCGCACATCGCAAAGGTTTCATTTTTATTGTTCCAAAGATAAACTGCAGGTATTTTATTAAATATGAATATAATAAGCAAATTTTGTTCAGAACTTAGGGATATGAGCGCATATGATGAAATCCTATGATAATCTAATAATTGTGGGTCTTGATGAAGTTGGGCGTGGCCCATTAGTAGGTAACGTGGTTGCTGCTGCGGTCATTTTAGATCCCTATAAGCCTATAGAAGGTCTTGCGGATTCGAAAAAGCTATCGGAAAAAAAGCGAGAAACACTTGCGGAAGAAATTAAAGCTAAAGCTCAGGCTTGGGCAATAGGGCGAGCTAACGCAAGAGAAATTGATGAAATTAATATTTTACAGGCTAGTTTATTGGCGATGCAACGAGCTTTTTCTCAAATCAATCTAACAGTGGATTTAGCACTCATTGATGGCAACCACTGCCCAGCATTGCCATGTAAAACGGAAGCAATCATTAAAGGTGACAGCAAAATTTCTGCAATTAGTGCTGCCTCTATTATTGCAAAAGTGGCTCGTGATGCCGAGATGCAGATTTTAGATCGAGATTTTCCTCAGTATGGATTTGCAATACACAAAGGTTACCCCACTAAAATACATCTACAAGCGCTAGAACAACATGGTCCTTGTGAGTTTCATCGTTTCTCTTATGCTCCTGTGAAAAGAGTGATAAAGTTATAAATAATGTAGCCTTACTTCACCGTCGCAAGAAATCAAATGGCCGGAAAAAATCAAGTACAGATGGATTATGAATAAAGGAAATATTGTAAGGATGCTCGGCGACAAATCGTGAAAACTTATAAGCTTCAGGAAGTTTGCCGATGGTTTTTGCTACATTACCCAATAATACCAATTGGATTGATTGGCGTGTCAATGATAATTCTTGTAATAAAGTTTGCATGAATGGCAGCCAAAATTTGGCTTCTTGTTGGACTGGCCGTGAACTTAATACTAAAGAAGCATTGAGTAATAAAAATCCCTGATCGAGTAAATGATTAAATAATTCAGCCAACTGACTGATTAGACGCTCTTTATTAAGTTGAACAATATTGATTTGAGTAAGTCGTTCTGCTGTGAGATCACCTCGAGCAACTAATAACATTTTGATGAAGTTTCTAAGTGAGGTGGCACGGTTCACAGCTTTGGTGAAGCCTGATTCACTCCAAATATCTGTAACTGCATTATCCCAAAACGCATAGCCATTAGCAGATTGTCGTCGGGGATAAGGAGATTCACCCAACATGATATATCGAGTAGATTCTCTGGATCTTGAAAATGCATTGAAGATAGAGTTAGGTCCTGGTAACCAATCAACAGTTGCTAAAAGTTCCTATAAATAGGAGGGGTCCATAGAAGAGAGGGCTTTGTTCAGAATGTTGTGCCAACTTAAGTGCGTTTTTTTTAAGAAATTATGCATACGCCCTTTTCCAATTTTTTCGTAAAAGATACCAACTAAAAGCATACCTAAATAAATGGATTAAGTGTATAATAATGATAAAATTTTTCTGCAAAAACAGTTATTAGGAGGAGGATGTATGTCCCTAGCTGATAATGGTAGCCGTGATGGCATAATTAACCAAGTCATTGCACAGATTCAAAATAAACTTCCTGCGGAACAAGCAGCTCTAATTTCTTCATTTACTATTCAATTCTTAAATAATGTTTCTATTGAAGATTTACAAAATCGAACAATTGCAGACATATTCGGAGCTATTTTATCGCACTGGGATTTAATTAAAAACCGTAAACAAGAAGAGTGTAAATTACGAGTATACAATCCTCATTTTGAACACAATGGTTG
>JBGSLN010000044.1:0-16075 GCA_041740675.1 Gammaproteobacteria bacterium
ATGACGTGGTTTTTGTGGTCACAGAAAACTTGAAAGCAGCTTATCCTACTTTAACTAAAAAATGGTTTGGATCAGCTACACGATTTCATATCGACGCAACGGTAGAACTAAATCAAGTTGATGGTTATGATATTGTGCTAAGTGATAAAAAATCAGCACAATCTTCATTGCAATTATTTTTTGTTAACTTTGGAGCATATCGACCAGGTGTTTTTAACGAAATCCATCAAAGTGCCTTTTATGTTGCTGAAACAAAGAATGCAGCTTTACAACGTGCGAAACGAGAATTATGTGTTAATTTATCAGAGCAACATTGCGATGATAATTTAATTATCGATGACTTATTAGAAATTAACCTAGTGGATAATTTCTATATTCATTTAGAAAAAAGTACTGTAAAAAAACCATTAGAAATTATTGCTAAATACATAAAAATCACAAGCACTCCTGTGACTGCTTGATATTTTTCCCCTAAGCAAAAATTCGCTGAAGGGGGACGCTTTAATAAAATGTGCAACGTTGCACAACGTTGCCCCATGGTGTTATATAAGTATTACATTGCTTCATCACAGGTCCCCAAGGACTGGGTGGGCCCCATGGTGAAGGCTGCCACCATGGACTTGGTGCAGGACCCCATGGTCTCGGAGGCCCCCAAGGGCTAGGCTGATAGCCCCCCTGACATGTTTGTATATAAACATGTCCAACTTTGATTTGTCGACAATTCTGGTAATAACCAGCCATAGCTGTTTGACTTACCACTAATAAACTCATAAAGCTACCAAAAATAAGTAGATTTCGTATTGAGATCTTCATCGTATTACTCAAAAGGTTTTACTTATTGAAGTATAGCAAAAAAGAGTATCCATTAATGTCGTACTCCAACTGGCTGTAGTTTCAGTGCTGGAACAAATGGTTTGATAATTGCACCATTACTACCATTCATCTTAAGTGTAGTGAGCACTTGGCCACTCGTATTAATGATTTGGATTTGATAGTTTTGGTGACCATCTCCGCTTGGAACTGTTGTTACTGTACCCACTTGCATACTGCTATCTCCGTAAAGAATCACTGCTGCTTCTGCTACAATTTTTGCTTGATCAGCAGTTAGTTGCTTAGCGTGTTGTAATCCCATCATCCAAGAGCCAGCAAAACTATGCATAAAATGATGACCACAATGAAATTGTCGTTGATCCTTACAAGGTTTGTGCAAAGATAACATTGGAGAATTTAAATTATTAGTTTGCATCGTAGTCTGTGCGGCAAAACCAAACCCTACGAGTGATACACTTACCACACCGAATGAAATATATCTTGTTAAAATTTTCATGTGCTGCTCCAATTTATTTGTTCTATGCATTAATTATAATGATCATGTGTAACCTGTTGATGTCAAATCAAGCCTATTTTGTAACAATATTGTCATAAGCATTAAAAATCTAATGCTTCCAAGTCATTACACGTTTCTGTAGCAACCTGTCTGCAGAAAACGTTTTAAACTACTGGATGAAATATCATTAATGGCATACACCTTATTGAAATGATAAAATGCGTGTTAGCATTAATAATAAATTTAGTTTAACGCCTAAAATTTCTCAGAGAGTATGTTAAAGTCTATGAAAGCACAGATCTTAATCGTTGATGATGACAAAGATATTGGTCTTGAATTAAAGACTTATTTCGAAGTGCATGAATATAAGGTGTTTAATGCATTAAATGGTCAAGAGATGTGGAAAATGCTTAAAAGTCATCATGTTGATTTAATTGTATTAGATATCATGATGCCAGGTGATGATGGCATTACCCTCTGTCACAAATTACGACTTGAATCTGCAATACCTATTATTATGTTAAGTGCTGCAGGCTCTGAAGCTGATCGCGTAAGCTGCTTAGAAATTGGTGCTGACGATTTTTTAGCAAAACCATTTAGTGCCAGAGAATTGTTAGCACGAATTAAAGCTTTATTGCGTCGTAGTAGTGGCCAATTAGGACAAGAAAGACAACAACAAGCATTAGATAGTAATATTAGTTTTGCTCATTGGCAACTTGATAGAGCACGCCGAATGTTGATCGGACAAAATTCTGTAAATATTCCATTGAGCCAACGTGAATTTGAAATTCTCACCGTTTTTATAACTCATCCCAATCGAGTGCTTACACGTGATCAATTATTAGAGTTTACCCGTGGTATTGATGCGGGTCCTTTTGATCGCAGTATAGATGTACAAATTGGTCGTCTGCGTAAAAAAATTGAGCATGATGCAAAAAATCCAGAAATCATTTTGACTATCCGTGGTGGTGGTTATCAATTTAATGCTGAAGTGAAATAATGCAATATTCATCTAAATTAACCTGGCAAACATTCTTAATATTAGTTATTGGTTTTATTATTTTATTTATTTCCGCATTTTTTATTATTACATCCTATATTAAATTAAGTCGCAGTTATTTAACGCCTGATCGCATCAGTGGTGAAATTATTCGTATTGTTAAATTATCGCGAAATATTCAACCTGATAAACTACAAGAAAGTCAAAAATTAATGCGTCATCCTGGTATTTGGACTTCTGTAGCTTATCAGACTCCTCATGGATTAATGCCTATTTATGACATTAATATTGATCATATTCGTAAACGAGTACTAAAAAGTCCAAATAATTTAGAATTAGTGTTTCCACTGAGTAACAATTTATATTTACATATTAAAACTCATATCCTTCATCCTTTAAGTTTTAAAATTCAATTTTTTTCAGCATTTTTTGTTTGGCTGTTCGCATTTGTTGGATTTTGCTATTATATTGTTCGTCGTTTAAGCGCTCCTTTAGAACATTTTATTCAAGGAGCAAATCGCTTTGGCCAAGATTTTAATGCGCCTCCTTTAGCTGAAATAGGCCCCAAAGCAAGTCGTGCGGCATTTCATGCATTCAACCGCATGCAAGCAAACATGAAACAACTCATTCAAAATCGCACCCAAATGTTGGCAGCCATTTCTCATGATTTACGCACACCCATTACACGTTTGAAATTGCGTTTGGAAAATCTAACGCCTTCTCCCACAATAGAAAAGATGGCTCAAGATTTAGATCGAATGGAAACCATGATCCAATCTATTCTGAATTTTGCGCAAGATGAATATCAATATGAACAAGTTGTCAAGTTTGATCTAGTCGCATTGTGCGAAAGTATTTGTGAAGATATACACGATATGAATCTTCCTGTTTCATTAAAAGAAACCGAAGAAAAAATTATTTATTCAGGACGTCCATTGGCATTACGGCGAGCAATTACTAATTTAATTAGCAATGGAGTTAAATACGGTGAGAAAGTTGTTGTTGAACTAGCGACAAATAAAAATCAAATAAAAATTTTTATCAATGATTCCGGCCCTGGTATCCCTGCAGCAGAATTAGAGCAAGTGTTTTTGCCTTTTTATAGGCTAGATAAATCTCGTAATGAAAGCACCGGTGGTTCTGGTTTAGGTCTAGCAACTGCGCGTGATATCATTCGTAGTCATGGTGGTGATATTGAATTACATAATTTGACCGTAGGTGGCTTAAGCGCAGTAATACGATTGCCTGTGTCACTATAAAGCTATTCCATTATCCAAGCGCGAAGAGTATATAACCACAGCATTTCAAGTTGCACCTAGTTGCAACTTGAAATGTGAAGGGTATATCAATCCATGTGCCAACCATTGGACACCACAATCGACTGCCCAGTCAATGCATTACTTGGGAAGCTCGCTAAAAATAATGAAACGCGGGCAACATCTTCAATAGTCGTAAACTTCCCATCAACTGTATCCTTCAACATAATATTTTTTATTACATCTTCTTCAGAAATTCCAAATGCTTGAGCTTGTTCTGGAATTTGTTTTTCAACTAAAGGTGTTAAAACATATCCTGGTGCAATTAAGTTTGCTCGGATGTTATAAGGACCTCCTTCTTTTGCAATAGCGCGTACCATGCCTAATTGCGCATGTTTAGCAGTTACATACGCCGCCTTATCTTTAGATGCTAAAAATGAATGTACGGATCCAGTCACAATAATAGTTCCGCCATTTTTTTGTTGCATCATTTGTTGCATGGCTGCTTTTGACAATAAAAAACTACCATTCAAATGTACATTTAAAATTTTTTGCCATTGCTGAAAGGTAAATTCTGTAAAGGAACTAATAATCTGTATACCTGCATTGCAATTAACAACATCTAAATGGCCAAATTTTTCAACCACTGTTTTCACAATGTCATTAATAGTATTCTCATTAGTGACATCAGCCTGTAAGGCTATCACTTCTGCTTTTGTGGATTGACTTAATTCAGCTGCCGCTTTCTCACTCGCTTCACGATTTAGGTCAACAATCACAACCGTTGATCCTGCTTCAGCATAGCTTTTGGCTATCCCAAATCCTATGCCGCTGGCAGCCCCTGTAATTAAGGAAACTTTATTAGTTAATTGCATTAATTATTCTCTCGTTATTTTTATTAATGGGGATTATACTCTGCGCCTAAATATCTTAAAATATGCTTTTGAAATAAAGTTCATTTTTATTGGGTAGCTTAGCTAGTTAAAGAGGTTTTTAAAAACACCTTCATGTACATCAAGAAAATACTACACTATTTAGAAAAAAGGAAAATTATTATATTTTGTCTTTTGTCAATAGCATGCTGTAATTTTGCCTTTGCCGCTGTCACTACTTGGCAATCTTTACTTCCTGGCTTAGCCTATACTCAACTTTATGCTATTCCCGGATTTCCTCTAGGTGCTATTCATGCTTTCAAAATTGACTTAAAGTATTTTCATTTACAAATGGCGTTTACAGAAAACACGGTTCGTCCATTATTAATTGTCAAAGATTTAGTAATGAGTAATAATGCTGTACTCGGTATTAATGGTGGCTTTTTTAGTCCAGGATTAGAACCTATAGGTCTTCGTATTAAAGATGGCCAACAAGTTTCCCCTATTAAACATATCAGTTGGTGGGGGGTTTTTTACATTAAAAACGATAAGCCCTTTATTGTTTCACAAAAAAATTTTAAAACTTATAATAATATTAGTTTTGCGGTTGAAAGCGGTCCAAGATTAGTCATTAATGGCCGCATACCTTCTCTGAAACCCGGTTTATCATTTCGTTCTGCACTTGGAATTACTGCAAACAACAATCTCATCATTGCTGTCACAGATCGATTACCAATTTCGACAAAAACCTTTGCGCACATTCTTCAAACGCCTGAAGCTGATGGAGGCTTAGGATGTATTAATGCGCTAAATTTGGATGGTGGAAGTTCAAGCCAAATTTATGCGCAAATTGGTTTTTTTAACTTAGATCTTCCGAGCCTATCACCGATAGCTGATGCAGTATTAGTGCTTCCAAACAGTTAATTAATTTTTAATATTCTTCCTACGCCATAAACTCGCTGTGTGATTTCAGGATCCCCAGCATATTCAATCGTTCCTGCGCCATTAATGTGAATCTTCAATTTTATCAAAGCATGGATCCTAACTTTTCCTGCCCCATCAATATTCACCGCAACATTATTAGCTTGTAAAGGTACCGCTTCAATTTTTGTTGCCCCTGTTGTAGTAATCGTTAAGTCATTAACTTCTCCTCGTAAACTGACATTACTTGCACCCTCAGTTTGCACAAAAAGTTCATCGGTTTTTAAATTAGTGACATTAATATTTACCGCACCCGCAGCATGAATCGCTGTTAATTTATTGACATATATCGTAAGACTAGGCGTAATGCTGGGATTGATCAGGACACCATTTCTTGTTTTAATCACCAAGGTACCATCAATTACATCTGTATCGATATCATTCAATAAATTACTATCCGTGGTCAAGGTGACTTTTTGTGGCTTATTGGTGGCAACTAATACATTCACCGCTCCACTGACATCAATACTTTGAAATGCCGCTAACTTTCGTGTTGAAGAAGCAACTTGTCCATTTCCCTTAACACCACTATTTGAACAAGCCGTTAGACAAAGTAAGAAACTTAGTAAAAATAAAGTAGTTAAAATCTTCCGCATGTTAGACTCCCTGAAATAAATATCGCACTCACAATACCTTGCAAGTCAAAAAAAAGCAACTTTGTGAGAAGCACTTTACAAATAATAATTTTCTTTTTTAAGATTTCCTTAAGCTTCTTCGTGTAAAATAATCGCTGTAAATAGGCAAGCATGGAGATACATTCAATGAACCGTTTAGAAAAATTAAAAAAATCAACTCTGATATTATTTGTATTTATCACTTGTTTTTTGTTTGCCGACACGGTTTTCGCAACATCAGCGCCTGAGGTTAGTCTTGGTGATGCCGCGCTTAACGTTACGGGATCTGTGGGATTATTAGCACAATTCATTACTTCTCTATCTTATGTGCTTGGCTTTGGTTTTGGAGTCGGTGCAATTTTGAAGTATAAAAATCACAGAGATAATCCAAGCCAAGTTCCGCTCGGCACTCCAATTACTTTAATATTTATCGCATTGGCATTTGTGTTTATGCCAATGATATTTTCTGCTTCAGGCAATACCATATTTGGAGCTGGAGCAGAACAAGGCACTGTACATGGTGTAAATTCATTCTAAGAATTTAGAGGTTACCTTCAAATTCAATCCAAATCACCTAATAATTGTTCGATTAGCTCTTTAGGAAATTGTTTAATAACATATGAATAATTTGGATGTTCCACGCCGATAGAAAAAGGAGTATCGTTTTTAAGTGCATCTACCATTTGGTTTGAAAATTGAAATCGTAAAAAATGCACTGCCGAGGTTTTGTTTGGATTTTTTCCAGGCAAATCTTCATCAGCAATGGCATAGACTTTCGCGAACCCATTAACTTCAACATAAAATTTATCTTCTACACCTACTAATTTCTCTAAAGCTTTTTTTCGTTCCGCAACATCAGCATATTCCAACATCAGTGTTGCTTTCCAATTGTTGCCTTCCGGAATTAATGGATTGTAAGTATCTAGCTCTTGTTGAATCTCTGCTTTTGCAAAAATTTTTTCGATATATAACATTTCTTGAACTTGATACTGCATCGTGAATTGATCTTCAAAATATAAATTAGCATGTTCACCCACCGCTAATCGACGTTCCGCTTTATGTGTTTTTAATTGCGCACGAAACACGTTTCTTTGATCATGATATCGTTCAAGACTTAATAAATCATTCACTGTTAATTTACGCATACTATTCTCCTTTATATTCCATAAGCCTTACGCAACAAAGTAAATGGATGTAAGGGCTTGTCTTCCCGCTGCACTTGTGAAGCAATTTGTGCTGCTGCTATCGGGCAGTCACTGGTATAATAATTTGCTTGATCTTTATCAACACGAGTAAATACGGGTTTACCAATTCTTAAAGAATTTTGTCGAAACTCTTTTTTCACAGCATAGGTACCATCATGACCAGAACAACGAGAAATTGTTGAAATTTTTGTACCAGGAATGAGTTGCAATAGTTGTTGGGTTTTGGGTCCAATATTTTGTACTTCTAAATGACATGCAACATGATAACTAATATCGCCCAAAGAATGCTTAAAATCAGTATTTAGTTTCCCTGCTTTATATCGCCTTACTAAATAATCAAACGGATCATAAAATGCATTACGGATTTTTTTGAGGGCTGCATCAGTCGGAAATAATAATGGCAATTCTTGTTTAAACATCAAAACACAAGATGGCACAGGAGCAACAATATCAAAACCTTGCTCAACAAATGGTAATAATAATTTTACATGTTGTTCTTTGTTTTTTGCAATTGCAACAAAGTCACCTAATTCGAATTTAGGCATACCACAACAAGTTTGCTTCTTTGGCAATACGACTTCAATTTGATTATGCTCGAATACTTTTATTAAATCTTCGCCAATATCTGGGCGATTATAATTGCAATAACACGTGCTAAATAAAACAACTTTTGCATCAGCATGCTCTGGTTTTATTGTTTTCCCAGTTTTTCGCAGAGTTTTATGATGAAACTCTGGCAATGGTGAATCAGCAGCTATACCAAAAGTTTTTTCTAATAATTTTCGAGTGGGTTTAACCTTGTTAACTTTATTTATCAGATTGACGACGATAGGAATTCCAGCAAATTTACCCACAACCTCAGTCGAGGTAAGAATTTTATCGCGTAATTTGACTTCGCCCTTTTTTAATTTCTGTGCTTTCATTTGTAACATGACATGTGGAAAATCGACGGCCCATTCATGCGGCGGTGTATAAGGACATTTATTCATGTAACAGCGATCGCATAAATAACATTGGTCAGCGACTAAGCCATAAGATTTTCGATGATTTTCTGGTTCTAAATCACCTGAAGCAGATGAATCAATCAAATCGAATAACGTTGGAAAGGCTTGACATAAACTATGGCAGCGGCGGCAACCATGACAAATTTCAAAAATACGATCCATTTCAGTTAATACAGTGTCTGGTTGGTAGTATTTTTCAGATTGCCAATCAATAGGATGCCGATCAGGGGCGCACAGACTGCCTGATCGCTGCTTAAGATCTTCGCTCATTACAAAGTCTCTAGACTATTTAATGCTTTTTGAAAACGATTTGCATGAGAGCGTTCTGCTTTAGCCAATGTTTCAAACCAGTCGGCAATTTCATCAAACCCTTCTTCACGCGCAGTTTTTGCCATACCAGGATACATGTCGGTATATTCATAGGTTTCACCCGCAATCGCAGATTTCAGATTTTCAGCTGTCAAACCAATCGGTTCATCAGTTACTGGGTCACCTACTTCTTCTAAATATCCCAAATGGCCATGAGCATGCCCAGTTTCACCTTCCGCAGTGGAACGAAATACTGCTGCAACATCGTTGTAGCCTTCTACGTCGGCCTTTTGTGCAAAATAAAGATATCGACGATTTGCTTGTGATTCACCTGCAAATGCTGCTTTCAAATTTTCATGCGTTTTACTTTTCAATAATTTAGACATTATTAAATCTCCCTATATTTACTTGTATTAAGTATAGTCCGTCGAAAATAGAAAAATGTCGATACAAAGATTGATTTTATATATCAACATCATAGAAAAAATTACTGCACCACCGCATTTACGTTCAGATGACTACCATCAGCAAAAATTAAAGTTACAGGAATTTGTTGGCCCTGTGTTACAGGTGCTGATAATCCTATTAACATCACATGCACACCTTGAAAAGATAAATCATCAGCAGTGTGTGCTTTAATATCGACATGAGCGATTTGTTCCATTACAGCTTTACCATCTTTTCTTACAAAAGTATGTAATTGTACTTTTTGGGCAACAGGGCTGGTTGCAGCCACTAATAAAGCATTTTGCTTACTGTTGTTAATGATATCCATTTTTACTTCTGTACTGATTTGATTGGGTGCAGGATTAGCTTGTCCTAACGGCCCCATATCAGTAGCATCAACGGTAGCAGCTTTGACGCTAATGTCGCTAGCGATCGTAGGCATCAATCCTGTTTCAGCAAAACTTAATGTTGCCATCAATGACATTGTGCTTATTAAAATTATTTTTTTTAGCATGATTTTCCCTTAATGATTGATTCTTGAATTCCATAATGCTTAAGTATAATAGCTCTTTGCATATGAATAAAGTTTTCTATACTCTTTGCAATTTTGCAGTCATTCTGTACAATCGCTAGGAAATAAGCGATATAGCACTTACGAAAAATGAAAACTGAACTTGATATATTGATTGAAACCGCATTTATCTCTGAAGGCGCAACTGGAGACGTTAATAAAGTTTATTTAGCCTTACTGAAGACTGATTTGATTGTTCCAGTAGAATTACATTCTGACACTGATGAAAACGCTGAACCTTATACACCGTTATTTTCAATTGAAGATGATTTTATCTTTATGGCTGCATTTGATACGTTAGAAAAATATCAATCTTGGGCAGGCGAAGCATTTTCTGACATTGATTACGTTAGCATGAGAGGACGTGATTTAATTGCAAATATCGGCGATACGGTTTTTCTTGCATTAAATCCAGGCCATCCAACTTATAAAGAATTTTCACCGGAAGAAATTCAACGATTGAAAACTATTGTGCAGAAAATTGATAAATTAAAAAGGAAGTAAGCGAAAAATACACTTACTTCCTCTTAATTTAATATAGAACGTTATTTAATTCTATAATTTAATATTTACCACTAACCATAACTCATTACATATTCTGGTTCTTTTACTTCAACTGGTTGGTATTTCTTTCCAATCACATCTGATATAGCTGTAGTAAACACTTTCTCAACTTCTGAATGAAGCTTATCAAGTTTTACATTGGTCGCAATTTGATATCGTTGTAATCCCTTATTAGCAAGAAATAGATTAAAGGATTTTACAAAATGAGGAACATCACTTGGTTCAATATTAATCTCTTTAATCTTGGAAGAAAATACGGATTTGATATTTTGGAGATTAGTCATTATTAACTGGAGTTGTATATCCGGCACTTTGCTAAGCTCTAAAAGCTTACTATGCAAATTATCAACAAGAGTGCGCGCAACAGGAATACCTGCTTTTTGATAAGCTTGTTGATAAGCTACTTCAAATTTTTGATCTACCTCTTTTATTTTTGCTTTATCTTCTGGTGATGCCAACTTATTGATCACAGCATGAACAAACACAGTGCTACAAGGTACACTAACACTAAGAGGATCTTGTAGGTTGCTTTTATATTTTACATAGCCGTCTATAAATTTCTTAAGTAAATCATCAACTCTTTGACCGGATTCACTACCTACTGCTAGAGATGAAATTTGGCAGAACAAATAGACCTTTGCAATCGCATTTACAAAGTTTTTAAATTCCGTTTTATCCTGTTTCTGTAATAATACCCGTATTTTTTCTCCTAACTTTTCATCAGAGACATTAAAAACACTTTCAAAAAGTATTGGCATTTGTACAACAAGTCCACCCACCGTAGGTTTCATATTACTTTCAATCATCTTACATATAGTATTTGCAACATCAACAACACTTTTTGCATCACTGACTAACGTCAGTAAGCTTTTATGTGATGATTTAAACAAAGGGTTTTCCGAATTATCAACAGCTAACTTTCGTTGTTTGCTACCCAACCCATAATATTCGGTTTGACTTTGCGCGGCATATATATACGGTGCAAGATTCTCAAAATTTGTAAATTCTTCTTTATGTTCTTCTGTACCAAAAGTTTCTATTACATTCTTCCCATACTTAACTAATGCAAAAATATCTTGCTCATTCTTTAACCGAGTCATAAACAGATTAATATGGATTTCTAGTGTTTCCTTTAAGTTTAGCGCACCTGTATAATGGGCCAGAATCACTTGTAAATCTTTTATATTTTCATCACTCATAAAGTTTTGATTAAATTTAGATTTATCACTAGGATAAGATTCTGCATACCTAGTTTTGAAGGAACTAATAATTGCTTGAAACTTTATTTCATATTCAAGATTTGCAAGCGTTGCCTTCTGTTCTTCTGTACCTAATTGTTCTATGACAGTTTTTCCATACTGTACTAAGGCGGAAATATCTTCTGGCCGCTGTTTTAGAGCATTAATAAATTCTTGAATTTCTTTGGCCAATTCTGCTCTTAAGTTTCGTTTGCCTGAGTATTTTTGATATTCTTGAAGAATCAACTGTAAGTCCGAAATATTCTCCGGAGTCATGAAGTTTTGATCAAAAATACCTTCTTGACTCATATTTTTATAATGCTTATCGTACGTATACTTGAATACTGTCAGCACTGATTTAAAATTTGTTTCCAGCATAGTATTTTTTTGTTCTGGTGTACCCCATGTAAAAATAAGTTGCCGGAATGCTCTATAATAACTTCCTTTTCCTACTTCAATAACTTTGGCCATTGCATTTTGAATATTTTCTTTCATGGTGCTGATTGTTTCATCAGTTTCATTGATACCTTTCGCAACAATAATCATTGCTACTTCTTCTTCTCCAACGCCTTCATGCTCAAAATTCGAATGATCACTCGTCAATTTTCGCATGATAGACTGATAAACATTCAAACGTTCGATAATAATCTTCGTCGCTTCTGGAACATTAACTCCATTTATTCGGGCAGCTAATAGCCTGTAAAGATCTTGATTAACAGGATTTTTATCTTGATCAATTAATTTTAATATATAAGCCTTATCAGTTTCTGATAATCTATTGACTATTATGTTAAATGCATCAATAGCTGCTTTAAAGTCAAGGTTTTTATAGTTAACCTTTTGAATATGACTTAACTGGGTCAAGAAAATTGTCAGATCTTTTGTATAACTAACAAACTCTTCATGTGCGGTTGTTACAGCTTTTGCAACTTCTGGCGATACCACACCACTTTGCAAATAATGACGTACTGATTTGAGATACAAGCCAAATGACATGTTTTGACGTTGAGTAGCTTGCTCAGCATTAATCACTTGTTCAAGCAATTCAGTCAATTTGCTAAGCCGAGCTTTATCCAATCCTTTTTGCATGAATGCAAATCGTTCTGGATTAAAACTTGCAAAATTTGCACTAAATTTATCATCTCGTTGAGCTAATAGAAGTTTTTGTAAGTCTTGATAAGCAGAATTGATCTCACTAAGATTATTTTTAACATAGTTAACTACACTTTGTACCTCTTTAGGTAAACATTCTACAAAGTCTTCTTCCATGTTAGAAATGGATTGTTTGATATATGATTTTTCATCAACAGCTAACAAAGAATTAGCTATTGCTTTAACTCTGTGTGTTTCCTCTTCACTATTAACACTAGTAAGGACAGCAAGGATCTTCGACTTATCTGGTTGTTCATCAAGTTTAGAGTTAGTAGCATTCATTTTTACTATAAATCGAGCCTTATTAACTACACCAAGGATTTTTTGTAATTTATTAATAAATTCTTCTGGTTTGTTTTTGATGTTACTACGCGCATTAATAAGTTCAATAAATAGGCCTTTTAATTTGCTAATCAGTAAATCTGAGTTTTGGTTATTTTCTGTAAATGCTTCAACCGCAGTTTGGAGTTGTTCAGTATCTTCCTTCTCAAACTTCAATTGCTGGGCAATACCGCTGATTAATTGTTTAACTCTACTTTTGAGCTCTATACTACTTAACTGTTCAGGTGATGTAGTTAAACTTGACAATGCACTGAATACTGGTTCTAATCGTTGATTTAATAGTTGCTTCAGCAAGTATTGAAGCAGATTATTAAGCATCGCTGGAACCTGACCGCGATCAAGTGTTTTAACTTGAGGACGATACTTATCTTGCGCATAAGCTTGCATTAAGACTGCTTTTAATTCCTCGCTATTACACTTAGGTATCAATTCTATAAAGAAATTATACCATGGTCGTATTGTTGCTTTGATATTACCTACTAAGCCGATCACTGTTGTATTGATTTCTTTGATCTCTGATGATCTTTCTGGCAATAATTTATTTATTATCAGCATTTGATCCATATCAGTGGTTGAGAAATCTACCTTCCTGGAAAAACTATCAAATTCAGTATAATCTTTAAGCGATGCACTCATTCTATTGTCAGAGCGGTTCTGCAGTAAGCGTATGAATTCTAAATTAAGATTTTTTGCTGCATCTCTTAATTTATTTACAGCAGGAGCGTCACTAGCTCCAACAGCAAGTAAAGTATAAAACTCTTGAATTTTTGCAACTAATTCGCCGCGTTTTTGTTCCTCCATTGGTATTAAACAAATTAATTCCACGAGTCCTTGCGCACTATCTATATTTGATGAGCCACAGACAGTGATTAGATTGCGTTTAAGCTGTTCTTCTCGCGTTTTTAATGCAAATAGTAGCGCTTTTAATTGTTGTGAAGCAAACACTGGAATCTGTGTTTTAGCCAGATTTAAGACTTCAGCACGGATGTCATTTAAATCTGTTAAAGTTATAATTTTTGTTGCAATCGCACTAACATATTTTTGAATACTCTCTAATTCTATTTGATAAGCAATCTGTTCTTTAACAACCTCAGCTGCCACATCAATAATACCATCCAATTGGCTTTGATATGTATTTTCTCTATAATTGGCTTTATGTTTTTTAGCATCTTGATATATTTTTCTTGCTAGTGCATATTCTGAGTTTTCAAGATCATTTCTCACTTCAGCAACTTTTAATGCTACCTGTTTGAGTTTTTCAAATTCACGTAATAATCCTGTCCACACTGCATAATATGGTTGGCCTACAACATTTTTATTCTCAACTACGACTCCATTAAGACTAGCATTGTCTAGTATCACTTGCTCTCTAAGAGGTAACACACCTGAACAAATTAAGATTTTTGCTAATTCAAATATGTTCGATGTTTTAATCGCATGTAAATCGTATGATTCTTTGTTTTTCCATATTTCAAGTAATTGAAGAATATAGTTTTTAAATAATTTAACTAGCTGCGGTATACTTCCTGCTCCAAAATAGCTTACGAGCTTACTAGGTATTGAAACACCATCTTGGCCTTTTAATGCTTGGTATTTTCTATACTCATCTTCAGAAAACTCTATTAGCCCTTTTCCTTGAAATATTTCAATCAACCGTTTTAAACGATATTGCTGCAAATATTGTTTATTATTTTTCTCTGGTTCAAGAGCTTCGATTAACCGTTCAATTCTAGGATCCCATGCTACATCGCGTTCGACATAATGCGCTAGTATGTTGTTTAATTCTTGATGATTAGCTTCTTGTAGTCCATTTAATAAGCCTTTGTGACCATCTTTTTCAAACTTTTGAATGTATGATTCTGCTAAATCATCACTTGATATATCCACCTGACTAAATATATCTGCAACACGAGCTACTATACATTTTTCCTTTGTATCTTGAGTGCCGTAAAGGAATACAAAATACTCATATGTAACGCTATACGCATAACGTATAGTTATATTTTTTTCATTCATTCCATATGGATAAATATGAGCTAAAAATAACTCTTGTAACTCATCTCTAGTTTGTTGATGTGCTGGGAATGTTTTCTTGTAAGTGGTATTTGTTTCACTTATTTGGCTAACATAATTTTCTGCAAACAATTTCTGTTCTAATAATAAAGTAGCTATTTTACCGAAACGAATTTTATCTAAATACTTCTGTTCAGTATCATAATTTAATGCGATTTTTTCAACTACATTATTATATTTATAACGTTGTGTAATCGGTGCTTGAGCCCCATTGGGTATAATCACTGCTTCAAAGAAACTATTTAATTCTTTTTGTCCAAATGGTGTTATAGGAAATTTATTGTGAGTAGGATGATTGTTAATATTCCATATAACACTGTTAATATCAACTTTGCCCAAATAAGCTGCAATCAGTTCTGCTAAGCGTATTTGATCAATAACTTCACCGACTGTATCAAACGCTTCTGCAAGCTTAGCAACTTTATTATTTAAAGCAGCATCATAACGATAGTCATTGACTGAGAATTTACCATTTTCTAAGCGCTTGTAAAATTGATCTCGTAGTTTTACTAGGAAACCTTCTTTACCTACTGGAGTAGCTGGATATTTTCGAGCTGGAGCCTCAATAACTACTGGTTCATCTCCTTTTTGAAATCCGGCTTTAAACGAAAACTTAACATCTTCATTAATAAAACTATCGATGTTGCGTTCCCCATCTAAAATCTGTTGCACTTTCAATAATCGAGCTTCATCAAGCCATTCACCTGACTCATCAAAATAAAATGCCAGTCTTTCTCCTTTATTCAGATAATGCTGTAGTTGTGGTATAGTTGGATTTGGATTGGTTTGAATTTGTAAAACACTAAAACCGATGCTAAAGAATGAAGATATATGACCAATATCTTCTTGAGATTGTTTTATATCTTTGCCGTAAGTTTGTGTATATTGATAAAACGTATCAACATCTGCTAAACCGGCTTGATATACAATATCATTTTTATCTAATAAATGTGATAATTGTGAACCTCTGCCAGATCTAATATATTCCTTACCTTCCGGATATTCACTATAGTACTCACAAGCAAGGCGATCAATCGCTTGCCGCCAAAAATGTTTCTCGTTAACTTCAATATTAAAAGCTGATACAAGTTGATTTTTATCAAATGAAAATGCGATTCCA
>JBGSLN010000045.1:0-10698 GCA_041740675.1 Gammaproteobacteria bacterium
TAATCCAGCTTTTAATTTTGATACTTTTGTAGAAGGCAAATCTAACCAACTTGCACGTGCTGCTGCTCTCCAAGTTGCTGAAAATCCAGGCAAAGCCTACAATCCAATGTTTTTATATGGTGGAGTAGGGTTAGGTAAAACCCATTTAATGCATGCGATTGGTAACAAGATTCTTGAAAACAAACCGGATGCTAAAGTTCTTTACCTTCACTCTGAACGATTTGTAGCAGACATGGTCAAGGCGTTACAAACAAACTCTATTAATGAATTTAAACGCTTTTATCGTTCTTTAGACGCATTATTAATCGATGATATTCAGTTTTTCGCGGGCAAAGATCGTTCTCAGGAAGAGTTTTTTCATACATTCAATGCGTTACTCGAGGGGCAACAGCAAATTGTATTAACCAGTGATCGTTATCCTAAAGAAATTGAAGGTGTAGAAGAACGGCTAAAATCGCGTTTTGGCTGGGGACTTACCGTTGTTGTTGAGCCGCCAGAGTTGGAAACGCGGGTTGCGATTTTATTAAGTAAAGCGGCACAATCTAACATCGAACTCCCTTATGAAGTTGCTTTTTTTATTGCGAAACGAATTCGATCAAATGTTCGTGAATTGGAAGGAGCTTTAAAGCGAGTAAGTGCAAATGCTTATTTTACTGGTAGACCAATCACGTTAGAATTAGTGAAAGAAGCATTAAAGGATTTATTGAGTTTACAAGATAAATTAGTTTCTATGGATAATATTATTAAAACAGTTGCAGCTTATTATAAAATTAAAGTGGCTGATCTACATTCTCAAAGACGAAGTCGTTCAGTAGCAAGACCAAGACAGGTTGCAATGGCATTGGCAAAGGAACTAACTAATCACAGTTTACCTGAAATTGGTACTGCTTTTGGAGGGAGAGATCATACGACAGTCATTCATGCTTATCGAAAAATTCATGAATTAATGGAAACAAATTCAGATATAGCAGAAGATTTTTCAAATTTAATGCGAATGTTGACGAATTGAGGGCATCATGCAATTTACAATTATTAGAGAAGAGTTGTTAAGACCTTTACAAATGGTGATGGGCGCAGTTGAAAAACGTCATGCTATGCCTATATTAGCAAATGCTTTATTACGCGTAACCGAGCAACAATTAACAGTGATTGCTACTGATCTTGAAGTTGAATTACATGGCACTGTTCAATTAAATTCTGTTGTTATACCAGGTGAAATTACAGTTCCTGCTCGTAAATTATTAGATATTTGCCGAGCACTTCCTGAAACAAAGTTAATTACCTTAGTTTTACAAGGCGATACTATTTTAATTTCTTGTGAAAAAAGCCGTTTCAAATTAACAACATTACCTGCTGTTGACTTTCCAAATGTAGAAGAAGGAATTAGCAAACAAGAATTTTTAATTTCTCCAATGCTATTACGAAATTTAATTGAAAACGTGTCTTTTTCAATGGCGTATCAAGATGTTAGATATTATCTTAATGGTATATTTATAATTAAATCCTCTTCTAGTTTGAAAGTAGTTGCTACCGACGGTCATCGACTTTCATTATGTAGCCATTCTGCTGATTTAGGTGATGGAGATGAGAAAGTTATTATTCCTAGAAAAGCAGTTGTTGAAATGATTCGGTTATTAAATTCTGAAGAACCGTTAGTTAACATAAACATTGGTGAAAATCATTTACGAGTTGTTGGAAAAAATTATACTTTTGTGACGAAGTTAATTGATGGTGTTTTTCCTGATTACCAACGAGTTATTCCAAAAAATGCCCACAAACAAATTGTATTAGATAAAGAGTTATTTAAAAATATGTTATCTAGAACAGCCATTCTTTCAAATGAAAAGTATCATGGTGTTAAATTATTTTTAGAGCCAGATAAATTAGCGGTTGAGGCACATAACTCAGAGTATGAAGAAGCATATGAAGAAGTTGAAGTTTTATATAATTCAGATCCTCTGGAAATTGGTTTTAATGTGAGTTATTTATTAGAGGCCATCAATGCGCTTCCTAAAGGTAATATTCGAATGTTATTAGTTGATGGAAATAGTAGTATTCAGATCGAAGCTGAAAATAGCAATGGAAGTTTATATGTGATTATGCCTATGCGCATTTAGGCAGGCTTATGAAATTTTCTCAACTTAAAGTTGATAATTTCCGCAATTTCCCTCATTTGTCTTTAGACTTTAATTCTAGATTTAATTTATTGCATGGGGAAAATGGTAGTGGAAAAACATCACTGCTTGAGATTTTATATTTTCTAAGTCATGGTAAATCTTTCCGTTCTTCTTTAGCTAGGCGTTTAGTTAGTGATTCTCAACAAAAATTTACTCTTTTTTCAAAACTTACTTCTGAAAATAAATCTCAATTAACTGTTGGAATTGAAAAGGATATTAAAGGCGATGGTGAGTTTAAATTATTAGGAGAGAAAACACAACTTGCTGAAATAACTGCGCTGTTACCAACTCTTATTTTAAATAATGATAGTTTTTCTCTTCTGAATGATGGACCCATAGTAAGAAGACAATTTTTAGATTGGGGTGTGTTTCACGTGAAACATTCTTTTATATCTACTTGGCGAGACTACCACCGAGCATTAAAACAAAGAAACAATGCAATAAAAACGCGGTTATCAATAAAAGAAATTCAAAATTGGGATAATATATTAATATCAGCTGCAACATTACTTACTGACTTTCGGCAACAATATTTTGATATATTTATCCCTAAATTTTTATCAGTTTTATCGAATATTTTCCAGTTTTCTGATTTATCGATTAAGTTTATCTCTGGATGGCCTAGCGAAAGTAAATTTTCTGAGAAGCTAATCGAAAATTTACAGCGCGACATCGAGCTTGGATATACATATTATGGCGCACATCGAGCCGATATTAAGTTCACAATCAAAGGAAAACCTATTGAAGATGTTTTATCCCGTGGCCAGCAAAAAATTTTTGTATGGTTGATGCGTTTAACTCAATCAATTATCTTAAACGAATTAACTGAAAAGCAACCTATTATCTTAATTGATGATTTAGGTGCCGAGCTAGATTCTGTTCGAAGAGAAGCCTTAACCGAATTATTTTGCAATATCGAGGGACAATATTTTATTACTGCAGTTAATTCTTTGGATTTAAAACCATTTGCTCTTTATTCAAAATCTTTCCAAATGTTCCACGTGAAACATGATAATATTTTTTTAGTGGAATCAGTTTAAATGACTCAAGGGATCAATGTTTCACGTGAAACATCAAACCTCAGTATACATCAAATTTCTCGTACATTAAGCTTGTCATCCTGAGCGCAGCGAAGGATCTCCATCAGGCTACTCATGCATTACTGGGCATTCCGAACAACGCGAGTCAAACTGCTCGTTTTTTTAAGATCCCTCACTTCGTTCGGGATGACAAATGTTGCTTTTGGGATGACAAACGCTGTTATCCTGAGCGCAGCGAAGGATCTCCTACAGGTTGCTCATGCTTTTCAATGATCCCTCACTGCGTTCAGAATGCCAAGTAAAGATAAATATATTAGACTAACTTTACCTAAAGGATAAATAATAGTTAAACGCTGATTTCTAATTAACTATCGCACTTTTGGATAAATTTTGATATAATACCAAAAAGCCAATTTATATTAAAATCAGTAGGTTAAATTTAGTATTTAACTGATCTGGAGTGAATTTTCGATGACGACAGAAACTACTTACGATTCCTCAAATATTACTGTGTTAAAAGGTTTAGATGCGGTACGCAAACGACCAGGAATGTACATTGGTGATACTGATGATGGTACAGGATTACATCATATGGTGTTTGAAGTCGTTGATAATTCAATTGATGAAGCATTAGCGGGCTATTGTAAAAGTATTGAAGTTATTATTCATCAAGATGAATCAGTGACGGTTATTGATGACGGTCGAGGCATTCCAGTCGATATTCATCCTGAGGAAGGTCGTTCAGCAGCAGAAGTAATAATGACAGTGTTACATGCCGGCGGTAAATTTGATAAAAACTCTTATAAAGTATCAGGCGGATTACACGGTGTTGGTATTTCAGTCGTCAATGCACTCTCAGAAGAATTGCATTTAACCATCCGTAAAAATGGTAAATTACATGAGCAAATTTATCGTTTAGGTGACCCGCAAGCACCTTTGAAAGAAATAGGTGATACCGATCGTACTGGAACAGAAATTCGATTCAAAGCGAGTAATACAATTTTCACAAATATTGAATACAGTTACGAAATATTAGCAAAACGTTTGCGTGAATTATCATTTTTAAATTCTGGCGTTAGCATCAAATTAACGGATGAACGCACAGGAAAATCTGAGATGTTCAAATATGAAGGCGGAATTAAAGCATTTGTAGAACACTTAAATCGCAATAAAACCCCTGTAAATACCGATGTTTTTTATTTTTCAGGCGAGAAAGATGACATTATTGTTGAAGTTGCCATGCAATGGAACGATGGATTTACTGAAACACTTTTTTGCTTTACTAATAATATTCCACAACGTGATGGGGGAACACATTTAGCAGGTTTCCGTGGAGCATTAACAAGAACATTAAATAATTATATTGAAAACGAAGGGTTGGCAAAAAAACAAAAAATTAATACAACAGGTGATGATGCAAGAGAAGGATTAACCGCTGTGCTTTCAGTAAAAGTACCTGATCCGAAATTTTCATCACAGACTAAAGATAAATTAGTATCATCAGAAGTGAAAGGTGTTGTTGAAGCATTGGTTAGTGAGTATTTCCAAGCCTTTTTATTAGAAACCCCTCAGCAAGCAAAAGCCATTGTTGGCAAAATGATTGATGCAGCGCGCGCTCGTGAAGCAGCGCGTAAAGCACGAGAAATGACTCGTCGAAAAGGAGCACTGGATATTGCGGGCTTACCAGGGAAATTAGCTGATTGTCAGGAGAAAGATCCTGGTTTATCTGAGTTATTTATTGTTGAGGGAGATTCTGCGGGAGGTTCTGCAAAGCAGGGACGAGATCGTCGAAATCAAGCAATTTTACCTTTAAAGGGCAAAATATTAAATGTGGAAAAAGCACGGTTTGACAAAATGCTTGCTTCACAAGAAGTGGGCACATTAATTACTGCTTTGGGTTGTGGAATAGGCAGAGAAGAATATAACCCTGATAAACTACGGTATCATCGAATTATTATCATGACTGACGCGGATGTCGATGGTTCACATATTCGCACATTACTATTAACATTCTTTTTTCGACAAATGCCAGAGTTAGTTGAGAGAGGTTATATCTATATTGCTCAACCACCTTTATATAAAGTCAAAAAAGGCAAACAAGAACAATATGTAAAAGACGACGACGCGCTTGATGCTTATTTAGTGCAAATGGCGTTAGATGGTGCAGCACTGTATGTGAATCCAAATGCGCCTGCAGTTGTGGGTACAGCTTTAGAAGTTCTAGTGAATGAATTTAGAATAGTAATGCGTATTATTCATCGATTAAGTAAAAATTATCCAACAGTATTATTAGAGCAATTAGTGCATCATCGTCCTTTTGATCCAAATAGAAATGCAGATGAAACCTATGTAAAAACCTGGACAGAAGAATTGCAAGCGAAATTGGATTCTTTTACTCACAATGGAAATAGATATGTAAGTACTGTGTTTGAAGATACCGAACGTAAAGTTTTTCGTACGGTGGTAAATTTTTATGTGCACGGCATTCCAACGGAATATATCTTACGTAAAGAGTTCTTTTTATCAAAAGAATATCAATTGATGGTAGATTTAGGCCTGAAATTAAAAGGACTGATCGAAATAGGTGCTTATGTTAGCCGTGGTGATAAAAAGCAATCAATAACTTTGTTTAAAGAAGCAATTGAATGGCTAATGATGGAAGCAAAACGCGGATTGACTATCCAACGATATAAAGGTTTAGGAGAAATGAATCCTAATCAGTTGTGGGAAACTACCATGGATCAAGAGCATCGACGTTTGCTACAAGTGAAAATTGAAGATGCTGTTCGTGCTGATGAGTTGTTCACAACCTTAATGGGTGATCAAGTTGAACCGCGAAAAGAGTTTATTCAAGAATTTGCTTTAGATGTTGAGAATTTAGATATTTAAATTTTCTTACATTTCATCGCGAACGCAACACTTGTTATCCTGAACGCAACGTTTGTCATCGCGAACATAACACTTGTCATCCCGAACGAAGTGAGGGATCTTTAAAAAGCATAAGCAGCCTGAAAGAGATTCCTCGTGTTGCTTGGAATGACAAGTAATGCAGGAGGAACCTAAAGCCCAGGTAAAACCCTCTCGCACTATAATCTGTGCTGTAGAGTCTCTACTTTATATTTATGTAAGTAGATATTTACATAGGTTCAGGCCATTGAGGCTGCTTATAGTGGAGATACTCTGATGCTAAAGGCTGAAATACTTACACCTAAAGGTATTGAACGACTCAATCAATTTAAAACTGAAATAGAAAAGTTATCAAAAAAACTTACGGTTCGAATGAAAGCAGTATTGACTCACAAAAGTTAGTGAAAGATGTTTCATCCGTCGTTACAGAACTGTTAAATCACAATGATATTAGTTATTGGCAAGAGCATGCTCAAGAGTTAGCAGAATTATATCTTGCTTTACTTAAAGATTTTAGTGTGCACTTTGATAATGTAACTGGAAATATGAAAAATGCAGTACTACCCTCGCACTGGCGCCGCTTGCTCCCTTAAATGCAAAAGATAAACTTGATAATGCAACGTCTTTTCTAGATAACCAAACGGCACTTTATCAAGAACGAGAACAAAGTACGCTCATTAATGCTGAATTTAGGATCTTATTCTAGGGGTAGACATGATCAAGATAAATGCATATTAGCAAAAGAACAACATCAAAAAATTGAAAAGCTTAAAACTCAATCAGTATTTGGACAATAGAAAAACATCGTGAAATATTAACTCGAAAAAACATTGCCAGTTCCGAATTGGGGAAATTATTTGATGACAACCTTAAAGCGTTTCGCGACTTACAAGCACGGGATACTTTAGCTTGTGAGGAGAAACTATTAACGAGTGTAGAAAAGCATCAAGCTGAACCAAAAATAGAACAACAAGACTTAAGCATCGTTAAAACCTAAACTACTTTTAATTCTACGATTTTAACTAAATCTTAGTTTTACAAACTAAAAGTAAAATCGTAAATGATTTTCAGTTTTTTGCGGTCTTTCTATGACATGTCACTTTTCTGCTATACTCAAGCGATAAAAAATGAACGAGATCACACTATGAGCACATATGACTACAACATCGAAGGTTCTGATTTACAAATGGTAGAAGTTTCATTGAAACCTGGACAAGGACTTTGTGCAGAGGCAGGAGCAATGATTTATATGGAAAATGGTATTACCATGAGTACTGGAACTGGCGGAGGATTATTTTCTGGCTTTAAACGCATGTTAGGTGGTGGAGGATTTTTTCTAACAACGTTTACCAATGAAGCAGGAAATAACAATGCAAAAATAGGGTTTGCCGCACCTTACCCTGGAAAAGTCATCCCTATAGAGCTTAGTGAGCATGGTGGTCAATTGATGGCACATAAAGATTCATTTTTATGCGCAAGTAGTGATACTAAAGTTGAAATTGCCTTCACTAAAAAATTCACAGCTGGCTTATTTGGTGGAGATGGTTTTATTTTACAGAGATTAACGGGTAATAATCTTGCATTTGTTCATGCGGGTGGAACGCTTATCAAAAAAGAATTAAAAGCAGGTGAAGTTCTACGAGTTGATACTGGATGTCTAGCTGGGTTTGAAGCATCAGTACAATATGAAATTATGTTCGTAAAAGGAGTATCAAATATTTTATTTGGCGGAGAAGGTTTATTTTTTATTAAGCTAACCGGACCGGGCAAAATATATTTGCAAAGTATGCCATTTGCGAAACTTGCACATCATATTGCGATGACAATCCCGAGCAGCAAATAATTTAAATTCATATACGCACACAACAAATTACAAATCGTTGTGTTGAATGCTTTGTGAAGAATTACGGATTTACAATAGCTTTAAAAGCAGCTGTAGTCGAATAAAAATTAACTTGGCATTCAACGATGCTACCAGGTATTGTCGGAAACGGTGTGCCAGCTTTTTGAGTAACCGTCATCTCACTCGGTAAATTATTGGGTAATAAAGTTTTTAGATCATCGCAGCAGGTGATTTTTTTACAATTAATACTATTTCCGTGTTTACATTCTGCAAAATTAAGCGTTGAAGCTGTTGCAAGGGAGTTTGCAAAATTTTCTGCAGTAATCAATCTGTCTCGATCGCGTATTTGATAGTATTTAGGCAGTGCTATGCCTACTAGAATAATTATTACCGCCAAAATAATGATGGTTTCGATAACAGTAAAACCTTTACTAAACTTCATGGTATTTCCCTCACTTTACTTTTTAAAGATCCATGCCTCTTTATACTATAGCCCAATTTTGCAATTTTTACTCTCAAGATTTAATGTTCAATTGTCAGCCCGAACAACGCCTTGTCATTCCGAGCAACGCGAAGAATCTCCTTCCGGTTGTTCATATTTTTTTAAGACCTATCATTTCGTTCGGAATAACAGTTGGACCCTCGGAATGACAAGGCGTTGTTCGGGCTGACGCAAGGTGGTGGAAAATGCACAGAAACCAACAAAATACCATTAGGTACAAATTTGATTGATGTTTTTTTGGAGAAAACGTATACTCCGACTTGGTGTTTTTTTTACAGCATGGGTAGATCTGCGTGCATAAAAGAGGATTGTTGTCAGGCAAAAAACAGATTTATCAATTGCTGAGTCTAGAAATGTTAGGTCTCAGTATAATATCAATAATTTTAGTTATTTTTCATGATATTACAGTTGCTTGGTCTTTTTTTGTAGGAGGGTTAGCAGGTTTATTACCCAATTTTTATCAAGCAATGAGTCTGTTTAAAGAAAGCTATGCGAGTGCTGCTGGCAGAATTGTTAGAAGACTTTATCGCGCTGAATTGATTAAATTTTTTACAATGGCAGCGTTATTTATTGCATTAATGCATTGGACTCACCTAAATGTGCTGGCCTTTGTTATTGGATTTATATGTACTGAGATAGGGATTTGGATGGTGCTTCCCATCCTAATTAATATAAAGAGGTAATTATTTAATGAATGGTGCGCCTATTACAAGCCAAGAATACATTCAACACCATTTATTCAATTTACAATTGAACCTGCATAATTTTACTTTATCGAACGGTGGCTTTTGGACTTTGAATTTAGACACGATGATTGTCTCAATATTCTTTGGGTTAGTTTTTGTGATTCCTTTTTATTGGATAGCAAGCCGAATTGATGCTGGGGTGCCTGGTAAATTTCAAAATTTTGTTGAAACTATATTGGAGTTTGTTGATAACACAGTAAAAGAAACCTTTCATGGGAAGAGTCCATTAGTTGCACCTTTGGCATTAACTATATTTATATGGGTTTTTTTAATGAATTTTATGGACTTGTTGCCGGTAGATTTATTGCCTCGCATTATGGCGTTATGTGGCTTCCATAATTTTAAATCTGTGCCTACCGCTGATTTATCGACCACCTTTGCTTTATCATTATCAGTATTCATTTTAATTATTTTTTACAATGTCAAAATTAAAGGATTTGGCTTAATTAAGGAAATATTAACCAAACCATTTGGCCCTTGGTTATTTCCAATAAATTTTATTCTTCGGCTCATTGAAGAATGCACACGACCCATTTCATTGTCTTTACGATTATTTGGTAATATGTTTGCTGGAGAATTAATCTTTATCCTTATTGCAGCATTGTTGCCGTGGTGGATTCAGTGGGTGCCAGGTGGAATTTGGGCGATATTTCATATCCTCATTATTTCCATCCAAGCATTTATTTTTATGATGTTGACCATCATATATTTAAGCATGGCACATGAATCTCATTAATAACTTTAACTTAACTTTTGGGAGTAATCATGGAAATAGCAACTTTAATCGCCAATGTGCAGGGTTATACAGCTGTTGCAGCTGCACTATTAATCGGCTTAGCATCGTTGGGTACCGCTATTGGTTTCGGTGTATTAGGCGGCAAATTCTTAGAAGGTGTAGCCAGACAGCCTGAATTAACACCAATGCTAATGATGCGAATGTTTTTAATGGCGGGCTTAGTCGATGCTTTTGCGGTGATTTCCATTGTAATGGGCTTATATTTGTTTTTTGCTTCTAACCCATTTTTAGGTGCAGTTATAAATGCTGTTAGTAAACAAACAGCAGGTCAATAAAATAAAGAGGTGCAGTGATGAATTTAAATGCCACATTATTAGGGCAATTTATCACATTTGCGATATTTGTTTGGTTCACCATGAAATATGTGTGGCCACCCATTATAAAAGCATTAAACGATCGTAAACAAAAAATTGCGGATGGTTTGGCTGCGTCTGAACGAGGCATTCATGATCTTGAACTAGCAAGGCATAAAGCCGCAGAAATTTTGCGAGATGCAAAAATTCATGCTTCGCAAATTGTTGATGAAACCAACAAACGCGCCAATTTGATTGTAGAAGAAGCTAAAGAACAAGCGCGTATAGAAAGTAGTCGCATTATTGCTTTAGGTAAAGCTGAAATTGATCTTGAGTTGCAAAAGGCAAAACAAGAGTTAAAAAATCAAGTGGCGAGCATTGCGCTTATGGGTGC
>JBGSLN010000046.1:0-5535 GCA_041740675.1 Gammaproteobacteria bacterium
CCCAAAAACAATTTATTACTTAATATCACTCGATAATTATGAAGAATGCCTCTCAAATTAATTGGGGTCTTTTCTCTAAGAGTTTCGGGTAAAAGGAACAAACATAATAAAAATAAAATGGATCCATAAAGAATTAAAAAATATAAAGGATAATGCCAGTCGAAATAACTTTGTAAATAGCCCCCGATAACCGGCGCAACAATTGGACCCATAGCCCATGCAATCGTGATCCAATTAGCTGCAATTGCTCGCTGTTTATCAATAAAGCAATCGGTTACTAATATCTTAGCTACTACACCGGAAGCAGCTATTAGAATCCCTTGTAATAAACGTAAGCTTAGTAATACATAAACATTTGGAGAAAATGTTGCCGCATAAGTAATAATTAAATAGAAAAAAGTTGAAATTAACAATAATTTTCTACGCCCATGTGTATCTGCTAAGGTACCAAAAAATAATTGGCCAAAGCCATAACCAAGCGTATAAGTAGTAATTGTCAACTTCACTAAGCTGGTAGGTGAATCAAAATACTTAGCAATATGCGGCAATGACGGTGAATAAATATCCACTCCCATTCCTGATAAAGGAATCAGTATGACCATTAAAAAAAGAATTACAGTAGAGTTAACTTCTTGCTTAACCATAATCATTATATCCGTTATAAATGCAGCAAATAGGTATTGAAAAGTTTTTTTAACTTTCAGGATAGATGACGCTACTTCATTACTACCACTTAGTATTTGATTTAAATGATACGAGTTATTTATGCTCACGTAAATCACTTTCTTTATTATTAATGGTGGGCCGTCTATTTTATTACTGTAATCTTTTATTCTATTATTTTTTTATTATTTATAAAACTTTTGAAAGTATGTGAAGAAGTAATTATTGTTTTTTAATTAGATAAACAAAGGTACAATCATCATATTTTAATCGTTTGATAACGTATGAGAGGTAACAATGCGTTCATTTGCTGTAATAACATATGAAAAAGCTCAAAAAGAATTTGCGAATTATGAAACGACTCTTCAGGAAAATATTAATAGTGCCCAAACTAAAATAGATAAGTTAGAGAGTCTCGCTTTTAAAAGACCCATGTGTAATGTTATTGCATATCAACTTTCAGGTATGAGAAATTTTTGTAATGATTTAAAAGCTAAATATATGCAGGCATATAATTCATTTAGTCCTATTATCAGTGCTGATCCGCGGCAATATTTATTTAATTTGTGTACCAAATTAGATAACTATATAGAAATGATTAATGACCTTGAAACAGAATTCCAAGATAAGAGACCTGCAGCATTTGTAGTTGATTCTATGTCAGAAGAATTAGATAGTTCAGAAATAATAGGTTCAAGTTTAAATTGATATCAAGTTACAATTGAATTTTTTGCGAGTTTGCTGCCATAATCTGTTGTTATTTTGAAGATCAGACTATAATAATCTAATTCACTCTTTGAAAGTTTCTTTATGAACTATGATTTTGATCTCATTTGTTTAGGTGGTGGTAGTGGCGGTATCGCATGTGCTAATAAAGCAGCTGAATTAGGGGCAAAAGTTGCTTTGATTGAAGAGAATAAACTTGGAGGCACATGTGTTAATCTAGGCTGCATTCCTAAAAAAATTATGTGGACAGCCGCAGAATTATTGCATAAAAGTAAACAAGACTTAGCAGCATACTCCATTACAACTCAAGACATTCAATTGAATTGGTCAGGTTTAGTTGCTAAAAGAAAAGCTTATATTACCAAACTCAATTCGTTATATGCTGCTAAATTAAATCAAAATAAAGTCATCTATATCGAAGGGTTTGGACAGTTTAAGGATAAGCATACTTTGACTGTTAATAATAAATCATATTCTGCTAAACATATTGTCGTTGCAACAGGTGGTAAACCATTAATCCCAAATGTTTCTGGCGCTGAATTAGGCATCAGTTCAGATGGTTTTTTTGCATTAACAGAATTACCCCAACATATTGCTATCATTGGCAGCGGTTATATTGGAGTTGAACTAGCTTGTATGCTGAATCATTTTGGCGTTACAGTCGATTTGATAGTCCGAGGTACTCGAGTATTAAGCCACTTTGATGAAACCATTAGCGCAATATTGATGGAATTAATGCAACATCAAGGTATTCGTTTTCATTACCAGGAGCAAGTTACAGGATTGATACAAAAAAATAAAAAAATTAACTTACGAGGTACAAGTGATAAAGAACACCTCATTACGACCGTCGATTCAGCCATCTGGGCGATAGGTCGTAAAGCAAATACTCATCAATTAAATACCTCAGCAATTGGGTTGGCTTTAAATGAAAAAGGAGAAATAATAGCGGATCAATGGCAAAATACGAATATTAAAAATATTTATGCGATTGGTGATGTAACGGGAGGTATGCAGTTAACACCTGTTGCTATCGCTGCTGGACGTAAGTTAGCGACTCGTTTATTTGGCGATGATCCAAACTCCCACTTAGATTACGGATTAATTCCCACAGTTATTTTTACTCATCCTCCTGTTGCTACCATAGGTTTATCTGAAAAAGATGCAATAGAGAAATACGGCAAAAGACACATTAAGATCTATCAGTCTCGGTTTATTCCATTATATTATGCGTTGCATGATAACAATAAAATCCCTGTGTATATGAAGTTAATTACTTTAGGTGATCAAGAAAAAATTATTGGCTGTCATCTGATAGGGTTACATACCGATGAAATTTTACAAGGTTTTGCTGTCGCCATTAAAATGGGCGCAACAAAAAAAGATTTTGATGATACACTGGCAATTCATCCAACGATTGCAGAAGAATTGGTTACACTAAGATAGATTTTAAAATATCATTTTATTGGAATTGATAATCAAGCTAGTATTTCAATCCTATTTCACGAGCTGTTGCATATTCTGAGTGTTAGAGGAAGACGTATGGGCAGCAATGGTTTCATTCACAGTTTTTTGGAATGCTGCATCATGCACTATTTTCCACAAACAGAGTAGAGTCAGTTTATCATCAGTCGCCGGCAGTTTAGTAATCACAGGCCGTAATTCAGCCGTAATAAGTCGCACACAGGCGGTGTAATTACGATGCTGTTGACGCATTAATGTTTGACCCAGCGAGAGAGCCATCGTGCAATCGTTTGATATTTCATCCCGAGCATACGTTAACAATAGTTCGCCAATAAATTGAGCGATATTCATTGGATTTGTTAATTTTACCTGCTCAATTAACGAATGGATGAGATGTGTTTGCTTTTCTGTTAAAGACGAACAGAAAGGCTGAGGCAATGTTAGGAGAGTAGGAATCATCACAGGATCCTTATGCCCCAGTCCCAGCTGACCATAATTATTAAGACCACAAACAAACAGCCGACCACTTTCACTGATAAAGAAAGTAGATAAGCCGTCTGTAACTACGGAGGTAATATTTTCATTGACTGATAGGAGAACTAACGTGGGAACATACACACCGTTTGCATGCCCCAGCCCCAGCTTGCCAAACATATTATCGCCGCAGGCATACCATTGGCCACTCTCACTGCGCAGAAAGGTAGAACCATCGTTTGTAACTACAGCGGTGATTTTTTCATTGACTGATAGGAGAACTAACGTAGGAATATTCACAGAATCTTTGTGTCCCAACCCCAGCGGGCCACGCTTATTATTACCACAAGCATACCATTGGCCACTCTCACTGCGCAGAAAGGTAGAACCATCGTTTGTAACTACAGCGGTGATTTTTTCATGGGTGGGTAGGAAAATACACGTAGGAATATTCACAGAATCTTTATGTCCCAGTCCCAGCTGGCCATCCATATTATAGCCTTAAGCATACCATTGGCCACTCTCACTGCGCAGAAAGGTAGAACCATCGTTTGTAACTACAGCGGTGATTTTTTCATTGGCGAGTAGAATAACTTCCGTAGGAGCATTCACTTTGTTTGCATGCCCCAGCCCCAACTGGCCACGCCTATTATTACCACAAGCATACCATTGACCACTCTCACTGCGCAGAAAGGTAGAATCGTTGCCTGTAATAATGGAGGCGATTTTTTCATTGATTGGTAAGGAAACCAATATGAGAGAAGTTACAGAGCTGCCAAACCCCAGCCCTAGTTGGCGATGCTGATTATTGCCACAAGCAAACCATTGGCCGCTTACACTGAGCATAAAGGTAGACCCATTGTCTGTAACCACAGCGATAATTTTTTCATGGGTGGGTAGGAAAACTTCCGTGGGAACATTTACATCGCTTTCATGTCCCAGCCCCAGCTGGCTATACATATTATTGCCGCAAGCATACCATTGGCCACTCTCACTGCGCAGAAAGGTAGAACCATTGTTTGTAACTACATCGGTAATTTTTTCATGGGTGGGTAGGAAAACTTCCGTTGGAACAGTCACAGGTTCTTTATGCCCTAGCCCCAGCTGGGCATATAGATTATTGCCACAAGCATACCATTGACCAGATTCACTAAGTAGAAAGGTAGAAGCGTAGTTTATAATTATGGAAACAATCCTTTTATTGGCTGGTAGAGAAATATACGTAGGAATATTCACAGGCCTAATATCCTCCAGCCCTAGTTGGTTACTCGTATTAGACCCAAAAGCAAATACTTCAAATCCTGTAAAGATAAACGTAGTGATATCATTATGTACAACATCGGTGATTACATCCCCTGGCCAACGAGGAATGTCTTCTTTATTCAAGGCTAATGCATGGGTTTGTGCAAAGAAACGGCTCGTACACGCCAAGCTAGCTGCGTCTCTAGGTTTGAGCCATCTGTTATTCATGTCTGACCCTATCTCACTGGGTAGACCTGCCAGTAAGGGATTCTGCTGACTCTTTTCATTCTCTATGCTATGAATAGGAGGGATAGCATGAATGAATTGAAAGAGACAACTTTCGAGTTTATGAATATCAGTGCCGCATTGTTTCAGTGTATTAAAAATCTTATTTAACAGTTCCAGTGGTATTAATAGGTCAATGGGTATTTCTTTCAACAGCATTAAAAATTTTTGACTCTGGACGTTTTCTAAATACCGCCTCAATCCCATACTCACCGCAGACACAAAGAAGAGTTTTTGAGTATCACTGTAATAACCAACGTCTAATAAACCACGGCATACGTTTATTACTGCTTGAGCGACTGCATGATGGTCATTGGGTTTAAAATAATAGTCTTTTTGATATGTTTCACAGAGGTGAATAAGTTGATTTGTTTTGTCATTGGCACTGGGTGTAGTTACTGGTAGCATTTGTCTCGCTCCTATCGTAAAACGGAATGGATGATAGAAACAGGACTGACAAAGCCATCAGCATATAATGGTTTTTATGTCATCATGAAGGGTGCATTTGTTGTCAATTAAGTGGTTTAAACAGTGAAACAACTCAATCAAAGAACAAAAAAATTAAACTTCACTCAACTTCCTTTTTGAGATGACTGTCCTGTAGTTCATGGCAGTTTAATTGATTATTCTTAGTACAAGCTTAAAAGGTCATTCGTATACGGATATAGAGAGCAATGGTTT
>JBGSLN010000047.1:0-3482 GCA_041740675.1 Gammaproteobacteria bacterium
ATTGGAATATCTTTTTCTAATAATTCTTGGATATTTTTAATAGCATAGATACAAGCTGCTGGATCTCCTGGGCCATTTGAAAGAAAGACTCCATTTGGATTTAAAGCCAGCACTTCAGCAACTGACGTTGTTGCAGGCACAACCGTTAAACGGCAACCTCTTTCAACTAATAAGCGTAAGATATTTTGTTTAACGCCAAAATCATAAACTACTACGTGATATTTTAATTTTGAATTTGTTTTCGCGGGATATTCAATTGACTTTTCCCATTGGTATTTTTGTTTAGTACTGACTTCAATTGCTAAATCTTTTCCATTTAATCCTGGAAAACTTTTTGCATGCTGAATTGCCTTATTTTTATCAAGATGTTCATTTTCATTTTGGCAAGCCATAATACAAGCATTTTGAGCCCCCTTATTTCGTAAAATATGGGTTAAAGCTCGCGTGTCTACTCCAGCAATTGCGATTACATTCTGTTGTATGAAATAATCCGAAAGAGTCTTTGTTGAACGCCAATTACTTGCAACAGGTGATAATTCATTGATAACAACGCCTGCTGCCCAAACTCGCTCAGATTCTATATCTAAAGAATTTGTGCCCACATTGCCAATATGCGGATATGTAAATGTTATAAATTGTTGAGCGTAAGAAGGATCTGTGATGATTTCTTGATAACCCGTCATCGAGGTATTAAAAATAATTTCACCAATAGCAACACCTGAAATACCGATGCTTTGCCCCGAAAAAAGGGTTCCATCAGCTAAGGCTAAAATCGCCTGGGTGGACAAAGCAACCTCCATAAGGCTAAGGACAAACTGCTAGATGATATCGGTTTACGGCTAGAATGTCTATATAAAAAAATAAATAATTATCTAGGAAAGAACAAAGCTAGTATTTCTATAATAAAGTAAAGGTAATTTTATCAAGCCGGTTATAAAAAATATCACTGCCATTAAAG
The DNA here is from genome assembly GCA_041740675.1 of Gammaproteobacteria bacterium. Lineage (GTDB taxonomy): Bacteria > Pseudomonadota > Gammaproteobacteria > JBGSLN01 > JBGSLN01 > JBGSLN01. Next base: position 959 of record JBGSLN010000047.1, read on the forward strand.
GCGCTAACCATGAAAATTTTACGGGGTCATAAAAAAATCCTAATAACATCTGTGTGCAGATCGCTAAAATAATGACTACTAAAACAGTTGCAAACCAAACTATTTTTTCTTGATACGCTACAGAAAAAAAGAAGCCAATAGCAGGCGCAAGAATAATATAATCAGATAAAACTGTGTGGGGATTAAACAACATCAAAAAAACAGCTGCAATAAAAAATAAAAACACACAAAACTGCGGCCTTGCAAATTTATTTTTTATTCTTATACAATAAACAAATATTATTATGCCTGTAATAAAAGTAATAGCGGTCTGCAGGTGCGCAGGGATTATAATACCTAAATGTCCTATTATGTTAAATAACTGAGACCAGTGTAGATTAGCTACATTGGTCGGTCTAATAACTTTGTGAATTTCTGCATATTGTTGCCAAAAATTGTGTGCATTTTGCAATAAAAAAGGAATGATGAAACTGATCAAAAATAATATTAAGGCGCTATAAAATAAACGCCGATACACCGCACGTGTCAACAAAAACATGATCAACATCGCCGGATTTAATGAGAGTCCTACTATCAAATAAAATGCAGCAAACCACCATCGTTCATCTAATATTTCTACTGCTGCTAATAGCATCCCATCCACAACAATTAAACCTAACTGTCCTGTCAGTGCAGCGGATAAACCTAACAACATAGTAATTATGCTGCTAGTGAAAAAAAAATACTGATAATTTCCAGATTGATTTAATCGCGAAAAACGATATATGCCATACCACAACAAACTCAAAGTTAATATTCGCCAAACAATTTCATACAGCATCGATGGGATTTTCATTAATGCGGCATAAAAAATTGCTGTTTGGGGAAAATAGAGAAATGTTAAATTTGTTGCAGTGTACAAGGGTTTTCCCGCCAACCAATTGGCCGCACCTTGAAAATAGTCAATGGAAGAAAAATGAATTGCCCTACAAAACATTACCAAAAAACACACTGTCAAAATATAGCAAATCCATAACCCATTTGTTAATTTAAAATATGCTTGTGTTTTCATGCTGAACATTCTACAGTTATTTTTTTATTGGATCATTTTATTTCATCAGGTTAAGATTTAAACTGATGAAAATTAAAGATTTGAAACTATTTTTTGTTTTTGATATGGTTTTAGGAGAATTGCATGCATATAAACAAAATTGTATTTTTTTCAGCACTGAGCATTTCTCTCGCTGGATGTTCCAATCCAAATACAGCGGATAATGCCAACTTTAGTAAAGCTGTAAAAACTTACTTCCAAAAAAAACCAGAGCTGACTGCTGCATGCATTCCTCTCGCTTTTGTAGAACAGTTTCCTGCAAAAATTGCTACGTCGGATGCATTTTCAAAAAATACTCTTATGCAATTAGAAGCCTTAACTCAAGCCGGTTTATTAACTGAATCAAATACAACACTACCTGTTTCTGCTATCGGTCTTGGACAATCACATACTGAATCTGCAAAAGAATTCACCTTAACGGATCTCGGCAAAAAATATATCATCATCGGCACAGATTTTTTTGATTCTTCCCCCAATTTATGCTTTGCGACACCCAAATTAAAAGATATAACAAACTTTACTACGCCTGCTGACGCAATGGGATATCGAGTAAGCCAAGTAAGTTATGAGTATAATTTGACAGATATTCCAAGTTGGGCAGCATCATCACTCGTTCAAAAAGCATTTCCACAAATTGCCCAGAGCCTAAATAAAACGATATCTGGTAATAGTACTTTTGTTTTAACTCATCAAGGTTGGCAAAATGAAAAATTAGTAAATTAAGCTTATTTTTTAATTAATTGCTTTTAATTGTTCACCAAAAATTGAGATTTAACTAGGGTCTGTTGACATTTCTTGCACTTACCTGAGCCATAAGATAAAAAGCCATTTGAATATCTGTATTAAGAACAGCTTTTCGTAATTCACTAATTAATTCAGCAATTTCTTCCGCTGTTGAAATATTATGCTTTTGATAAGCCTTAGCGCACTCTTCCGTGACAAAAATACAATGCTCACGCTGATATTGTGTATTCAGCATGGCTTGAGCCAATTCAAGTTTTACTTCCGTTAAACCAAGCTGTTTTAACAGTTGTGGTAATTTAATTCCAAAATCCACATGATACGCGCTTGTTCGTCGCAAGTTAAGGTACCAATCCCAATGTTTTGTATGAGCAGCATTTTCAGGATAACAAAAACTTGTTTTTGCGCTGAATGCATTACTTTCGAAACATAAAGTTCCATTTGGCTTAACTATTGCTATTATTTCTTGCAATGCTCGTGGTGGATCAATCAGATGGTCCAATACAAGTCGAGAATAAACCAAATCAAAATTACGATTAAGCTTCATCAAATCGTAAACTGATAATTCAATAAACTCAATATTAGATAATCCTCTTAGATTAGCTCGCGATTGTGCAAGTTCTAACTGTTCACTGCTAATATCAATTGCTGTAACATGTCCTTCTGGTCCCACTTGCTCTGCCAACCAGCAAG
>JBGSLN010000048.1:0-6446 GCA_041740675.1 Gammaproteobacteria bacterium
TGCTCAAGCAGACTGGGTTGATCCTCTGATTGTTCACTCCAGAGCTGAAAATAAGAATGAATACTGCGCCAAATTGGAAAATCACTCGGCAACATGCGCCAGTGGCAAGCTGTTTTTAGTAGATACAAAATAGCACAAAAACATCATATCAATCTAATTCTCGAGGACGGGTTATTTTTCTGGCGCTTAATAACAATGGCTCTATTTTTGAAAATTGTTTACGACTAATGTCGCTTGGATAGGTTCTTCGCATTTTAAAATCTTTTTTAAATTTTTGTATCAAAATTTAACATCTTATATAAAGATTTTTAACAGGCTTTAAAAAAACTACAACCCTCATATTCATCTCTAAATTCTGTGAAATTTGACTCATATATTTTTTATATTACTATTTAGAGTATGATGTAAAAATCGAGTGATTGGATGCCTCGTGTATTTGGGGAATTTAAGTGATGTTTGCTACTAACAGATCACGAATTGTTAAAAAAGATGATTATATAAAAACAGCTACAACTGCAGCATTGCAACATGATTTAGCAGAACTTATTAAGCACGCTTCTCGACAAACGTCTTATAATTGACAAACCTTTCACAAGAATTACAAGAACTACCCAGCCGTACATTATTATGCAGCATACCTTATTCTTGAACTTAAAAATAGAAATGCATTACCTACGTTTGATAAAATGCAAGAATTGCAATATTCACTGTATGCATTTGCTAAAGAGCATCAACCTGTATTTAAAAAAGATGCTGATTCAAATGCTAAATTTTATATTGATTTCTTAGCATGGTTAAAAGAAATAAATTATAGTATTTATTGTAATAGTAAAATAGTAACAGAATTAAGCGAAGCGAGAAATACACACGACCTTCAAGAGTATACTAAATATAATACAGATAAACTAAAGTTTGAAGTTATTTTTCAGGAGGACCAACTAATTTTTCTTACAGCACATTAAAGAGAACAAGAATTAAGATATCGCGTTACTGATCAAACTATTTTATCTGACTTAAAAAGCCACAGATTTGAAAATCCAGAAAATATTTCTTATGTTGAATTGCATCAACAAGTGAAGCAACGAATTCAGAACATCAACACAGCAATTCGAACTAATGAATAACAAATAAATGAGTGTGAAACAAAAGTTCGAGTGAAAGTTAAAAATACTGTTGTTAGTTCGCAATTATATGCTTCAACCGCAATGAACATTCGGAAAACAACAAATCGAGTAGTGCAAGTGCCACCGCAAGTGCTGCTTAATATAGAGAAATCGAGTATTTCAACACTCACTGGTGCGCTGATTCATATAAATAAAACTTTAGAAACTGCGCACAAAACAGCTATGGCAAATTATGATAAAATGCCAAAGTTGGATTATTGGGAGAAAACTGCTATAGAACCTAAAGGTATTATTCAACGTATCGTTAATCTTTTCATATCTGAAAAATATAAAAAGACGGCGAAAAAAATTAGACCAACAACAGCAAGCTAGAACAATTGCAATGATATAGCGAGCAAACATCAAGAAGTCGTAACTGCATTATCGAGTACTGAATATACTCAGTATCAACAACAGTTAGACAATCTTTCATTATTAAAAAATAATTTGTATAGTCTCCAAGAATTACACACAAATTTACAGAAAATAACACCTACTTTGATTCCAGATGATAAAATCAAAATTAGTAATAGTGTTGAAAGTAATAAGAGTTTGGGAGAAGGGATGATGTTTCCAATGGATGACATTGAAACTCACTTGTCCCAATGCGGCTAGCTTATGATTACTCTGATTCCGGCAAATAACCATCCGTCTGCATATTCCATAACATTGCAAAGTGACCATTTAATTTTAACAAAAGTTCAATTGTACCTTCTTCAATAATTTGACCTTTATTAAACACAATAATTCGATCCATATCTGCTAAAGTTGATAATCGATGTGCAACAACAATCGTGGTTTTGCCTTGCATTAAATGCTGCAAACTGTCTTGAATTAATTTTTCTGTTACTGAATCTAAAGAAGAAGTTGCTTCATCTAAAATCAAGATTGGTGCGTTTTTTAAAATTGCACATGCGATAGCAATACGCTGTCGTTGTCCACCAGATAACTTTATTCCACGCTCACCAACTAATGATGCATAACCACCATCTAATTTTTCGATAAATTCATGACAATGCGCTAATTTAGAAGCATGAATTACTTCTTCATCCGTCGCATTTAAACGTCCATAACAAATATTCTCCATTAAGCTACGATGGAATAATGCAGGATCTTGGGGGATCATTGCAATTTGTGCACGCAATGAATCTTGAGTAACATCAGCTATATTGACATCATCAATTAAAATTCTGCCTGATTGAATATCATAAAAACGTAGAATTAAATTCACGAAAGTCGATTTCCATGAACCAGAAAATCCAACTAATTCAACTTTTTGACCTGCAGTTATCGTAACGTTTAAATCTTTAAACACGGAAATATTTTCTTGATAAGAAAAATCTACTTGATCAAAAAAAACTTCTCCATGCTTAATAATAATTGGCTTCACATTTTGTTTATCAACTAAATCATGCGTTTTTTTAATTAAACTTAATGCATTTTCAATCGTACCAATCTCACGCGCAAACATGGTCATTTGAAAACTTAAAAACCATATCCATCCTAATAACCAAAAAGACTGTATCAATACTTGAGTAAAGTCTCCTATACTCACCCAATGATGCTCCCAACCCTATAACAAAGTTATGATCATCGCAAAAATTAAAAAAAATCCCATTAATACCTAAACCAATCCTCATGAACTCAATAATCCACATGGATTTATTAGCTTTGGCAATTTCATTTTTTTGATAGATTTACAAATAATCTGCTTCATAATGACTACGAGCAAAAATTCTAACATTCAACATATTCATAAAAATATCAACCGCTTTACCACTCAATTCTGAAATAGCTTCAGAATGAATTTCAGCTAAGATATTTGTCCGTCGAAAAAAAACGCAATTATACTTAAATGAATACAAAGCCAAATTATTAAAATAATTGCAAATAATGGATGTGTTACCCACATCATTGCTAATACAAGAATGGTTCCAGTGCCAATTGTGATTAATTGGAAATAAACTATTTCCATAATAGTTTGGCAACTAGTAGGCAAATCAGCTAACTTCTTGGCAATATTCCCAGCAAAATTATTAGAAAAATATTCATGTGAATGTGATTTAACATGATTAAATACTGCAGCACGAATATTGGCGCGAAATTGTGGAAAGGTATAAATTTGTAACATTCCTTGCACGCGCATAAAAAATTCTGACACACAACAGAATATCATGACTAATAACAATGAACTTACAACTGCTGCATAAATTCCAGCAGGAATTCCCTGATAGGTTTGCACAGTATTAACAATACGCTTTAAAAAATAAGGGAAAATAGAATCATTAATAGCCCAGACTGCAAATGCAAGCATTAAAATTGCAAACTTAGTAGACTGTTGACGAGCAAAATAATAAATAAAAAGGAAAAGTGGAAGTGGGTAAATTCATAAAAAAACTTGGCAAATAAAAATCGTAAAACTTGAAGTCCAATCAATAAAGCCATCGTTCAGTCCCATTGATACGATTAGTTAGCCAAATATTTTCATTGCTTCCCCTTATACATATTGCAGTAATTTAACACTACAAACAGATTGCTTCACTATGATCACAATGACATATGAAACATTTGTGGTAAATACTATAATTAAGAACTTATTATAGTAGAATAAACTGCAAAAAATTCAAGAACTTTTATGGTATCATTATATTTATAATAATCACAAATGAATGTGCAGGTTTTCTACGTCATTGTATGCACAATGACGTAATTGGAAAGATTACTTATTTTGTTGATGAAAAATATCTTATTGAGCTACAGTTCGATGATAATAATCAATAAAATCATGGGTCTGATGTTTTTTTTGCTCCTGTTGTGGTGACTCACTTGAACTACTTGGCGACTTACTTGAACTACTAAAATAACCTACCATTACTGCAGGAGATGAAGGACGTTGATTTTGCTGACTTCCTTCTTTTGTTTTTTTCCTATTCTCAATTTCAAGTTGCATTGCTCGCAAAACTGCTTCATGTTGTTTTTCAGGAATAGAATCTAAAAATGCTTTTGTAGTCGAGTTTATATCTAAAATGAGATCTTGTCGTTCAATCTTGATTGTATTATTATCAAAAAGTTCTTTCAATTTTGGAGTGTCGATTAGAATATCAGCCGCTAATATAGACTTTTCCCAAGATTCTTGTTCCATTGCAGATAAAGAATCACTAAACTTAAATGTCACAGAAGTATAAGGGCAATCTTCATCTTTTATAAGATATAGAATGTGCAACAATAGAGCTTCTATTAATAAATCTTTGTGTATTTCTGCTTTTATATGATTTATTTCAAATAAAATAACTGCTTGTTCAACCTGCTTGTCTAAATATGCAGTACAAGTCTCATTAAGATACTGGGCACCATCAAAAGTACCTATCATATAAACGCGTTGCTTAACGTTATTTTGCTTATATACCTGTTTGCCAACAAACAAAATATTCTCGTCCGCTGTCGTTGTCTCTAGTTCTTCCTTGTCATAAAAGTCCGTTGCAGCATTAATAAAATTGCTCAAAAAATCTGGATTAATATGTAAATGACACAAACTATTATCATCTTGTTGTTCATCAACTTCCGTTTTTCCTGATTCATCAAACTCTAATTCACTTCCTTGTTGCATTGTTTCTTCAGAATTTTTTTTTTGATATTTAGCTGAAATTTCATTTTCTTCATCTTCACGCAATCTTTTATTATTACCATTCATCATTTCATGTTACCTCATATGAATTAAATAGTGCGATAATAACTCTAGCATTTAACACTAAGTTTAAGACACACACTGCCATTACGAACATACAGTTTGAATTGTTGTTAATCTATTTCTTATTGTAATGGAATCGTTACACTACAATCATTTGGATCTTGTGAACTACAAGACTGTCCACCCATTTTCGCAAATTGCCAGTTATTACTATTGATAGGAATAAATTTTGGTCCTTGAGCAGTATACATCGCGAGAACATTAACTCTTTTTGTAGAATAAAAACAAATAGCATCAGTTTGATTAATACTTATACCTTGGAAATTGTACGTTGTATTAGAGACTGCATCTAAAGGTCCCTGAAAATATTTATTAAAATCCTCACAGGAACCAGATTTGCATGTAGGCACACAGCTACCAGAGGCTGAACAAGTAAAACTATTCGCACAAGTAACAATCGGTGTTGCTGTAGCAATTCCAGTAATACTACAAGCTACACCAATTGCAAAAATTTTAAAACGTAAATTATTAAACATATATTACTCCACATCTTATTTAATTCTCAATTTCTAATTCATGCCATACTTATTATTTATGGAGTTGCAGTATTCTTCGATCTCCTTATTATCAAGACTAGCCTTGCACATTAGTAAAATCCCGCCAGCTATCATGCCTACTCCTCCTAATCCATAAGAAAGCACAAGGTTTAGCATGAGAAGTCTATCCTCAGTTTCTTGAGGAATATCACCATTGTCATTTCCAAATGTTCGTAGTGTTACGTATCCGGCAAGATGAGTTCCTGCAGTAAATCCTATTCCAAATCCGGCAGTAGCACCAAAAATACCGTTTTTTGCTAAGCTATGTTTCGGAGGTTGTAGACTGGGATTTAAGGGGGTTTTTTCATCTTTTGCTTTTTGCATATTATGTCTCTTTGATATTTAATTGAAAAAAAGTTAATTAGCTTTTATTATAATATTAGCTAAACACCGAACAACTGTGATTTTCCCCAGTTATTGCTATAATAAATTCGTAATAACAACAACATCTGGATCAATTTATGTGTCGATTTGCTGCATATTTAGGCAGACCTTTGTTAATCAATGAGGTAATCACAAAACCTAAGGATTCATTAATTAAACAAAGATCTGCTGCTTTAGAAAGTGATGGCACCATTAATGCTGATGGTTTTGGCATAGCTTGGTATAATTTAACAGTGAGCGAAATTCCTGCTGTTTTTGTTTCAGTTGCTCCTGCATGGAATGATGTCAATTTAAAAAATATTACTCACCAAATTGTTTCAAAATGTTTTTTTGATCATTTTTCTAACCAACCAAAAGAACGCTCGACAATCCAGCGTTGAGGAATAACAACAAATTTATGTAATTCACTTCGTTTTGCAACTTCAACAGTAGCATTAATAATATTTTTTATTACCGAAGAAAATTTTTCACCACTCGATTTTTTTTAATGCCTGCTCAAGCAGACTGGGTTGATCCTCTGATTGTTCACTCCAGAGCTGAAAATAAGAATGAATACTGCGCCAAATTGGAAAATCACTCGGCAACATGCGCCAGTGGCAAGCTGTTTTTAGTAGA
>JBGSLN010000049.1:0-4513 GCA_041740675.1 Gammaproteobacteria bacterium
TGCTCAAGCAGACTGGGTTGATCCTCTGATTGTTCACTCCAGAGCTGAAAATAAGAATGAATACTGCGCCAAATTGGAAAATCACTCGGCAACATGCGCCAGTGGCAAGCTGTTTTTAGTAGATACAAAATAGCACAAAAAATATCATATCAATCTAATTCTCGAGGACGGGTTATTTTTCTGGCGCTTAATAACAATGGCTCTATTTTTGAAAATTGTTCACGACTAATGTCGCTTGGATAGGTTCTTCGCATTTTAAAATCTTTTTTAAATTTTTGTATCAAAATTTAACATCTTATATAAAGATTTTTATCAGGCTCTTATGACAGAATATATTCATATTGAAATTTCTGCAGTTTCTCTCTGTGATTTTTGTGCATATAAATAATCGAAGTTTAAGATATTTTCATTTTCTACTTCAATAAAAAGATCTTTCATTAATGGTTTTTGAAGTCTAATATCATCAAACCAAAATATGCCCTCTTGTACTAAACTAATACGCAAACAGTAATTTCCAGAAATATTTGGCGCTTCTATATAAACAAGAAATTCACGATCACTTCCAGGTTTTAAATACGGAAGAATTCTGGTACGGCGACCATCAAAAGTGACACATTCTTTTTTTGCTTCATCTAGCCAATGGTATGCTATATAAATTGGGTGTGGATCATAAGAAGCTAGATAATAGTTAGATTGATTCTGGATATTAATTTTTATAATAAAATCTTGCCTGGCAATAATAGAATGAGGATATGCAATAACGTTAATATTAATATCTTCGAGATTAATATTATGCAAAGATTGCATCTTAAAAGGAAAAGATACGTGTTTTGCTTTGACTTTTTTAAACAGTTTATTTTTTAATTTTATGCAAGTTTTTAATTTTTTTGCTTCACCAATATGAAGCAAAGTAAGCACAAATAAATAAAATGTGCCATAGAGGACTTTTTTAGATGAAGGACAAAAATCATTTAAATAAGATATCATGACTGATAAATTACTAAAAAAATCTGAAATGCGTCGTTGCCATGCAGTCGTTAAACTATGAGGCCATAATCTTTTTATGATAGGGGTGGGGAAAAAATAAAATTTACCAACTAAGGACATGCCAAAATACCACAACCGTTCCGCATCAATTAGTCGTTTTGTAGGTCGTAAATATAACCCATATTGATCCAAAATATCTTTTCTAAAAAGTCCAGTAAAGTCAGTACAATAACCAAGAAAATACAGGTTTAATGTAAGTTCAAAATCCCATTTATCATCGTTAGTAATAGGAAAATTACCATCTAAATATTGTATGTTTGGATTGAGCCTGCCATATAAATCAGTCACTATTCTAGCGCCATGGCATAAAACTACATCTGGATGAGATTCTAAATAATCAACCATTGTAGGTAGATTAAAATCTGGAATAATATCATCATGAGAAATCCAGCGAATATATTTACCTTTTGCAAGGCGAAAAAGTAAATTAGTATGTTCTAGCCAATTTATTTGATCATTCTCTAAAATAAATATCATTCGAGGATCATTTGCATATCTTTTTTTTAACAAATCAATTGTATTATCTAAACCATGACGATCAGAAATAATAATTTCAGTATTGGGGTAATTAATTGCTGCAATATTATTAATAATTGTTTGCAAAAATTTTTTAGATTTGTATAACGGAATAACAATAGATACTAATGGATAATGTTTCATTGTAAAGGTACTTATTTAATCATAGTATTCACAAACTCTTCAGCAAAAAAAGGTGCACAAGTATATTTTCCTGGATCAACTGAGAAGTAACCATCTTTTGCATAAATCCCAATTTTGTACCTTTTGTGGAGTTCACTTTGTTTTACATCAATATCTTCCTTTTCATTGCCCCAAGAAAAAATAACTCCTTCTTTAAAATACTTCATCTGACCAGAAGATATTCCAGGGATAATATTGTTTAATGCTAATATTGTGTCATGAAATATTGTTTGTTGTTCTTCATTCGTAATTTTTCCCCATTGATTGGGTGGCCGCAAGTCAGTACAATTTTTAGTTTTACAAGTTGGATACCACGACAGATACACCAAATTATTTTTTGGATATAAAACTATATCGCCATAAGAGCCGACAATAAAACAGTAAGAATTAGTAAACTTTTCAAGTTCTTTATTAATCTCAATATAAATACTATGTTTTAAACGGTACAACCATTGTTCAGGAGGTTCAATACCTAATTGAGCGTCAATTTCTAGTCTACTATCCCACAAACAATTCACGACTATTTCCGTATCTAGATGCCATGTACCTTTTTTTTGACTATGTTCACCTTCAAGATGAAAACCTTGCCACGTTCTACTAACATTGCGTACATGATGCTCAGTTAATAGTTTAATCTTTTTGTTAGCTTTAATAATATCATTAAGAAACTCTCTAAAAGTTAAAGGATTTATGGCAACCTCACAAGTTTTGTAAGCAGCCTCAGCAAAATTTCTATTGATTCCTGAGGGCAGGTCCGTCTTTTCCCATAATTGATTGATACTTTTACCACAGTAATGTAAATTTGAATTTTTGTATTCTGCCTTATATTTTTCTTCTATAGTTTCATAACATTTAGTAATTTCTTCTTTTGTTAATAAAGATTTTTTACTCACAATATAAGTTGTAGGATATGATGCAAAATAGTCCCAATTAATTTTTTTGCTGGTATATTTTTCTAAAAGTGGTGCAAAATGTAATCCAGCATGGAGCAAGAAATTTGCGGTCTTATAACTTTTATCATTTGAATAAAGAAAACCTAGATGAATTCTCCCTTCGCCTGTTCCACTTGCACCTAATAGGGGTTCAGTCTTTTTTTCAATGAGGATAACGTCATGCCCTTTTTGCGCTAATGCTAATGCAATACATACACCTTGAATACCAGCACCTAAGATTGTATATTTTTCCATGATAAACTCCTCCTCAAAAGAAGCACTCTTAAAATTCTAGCGGTATTAGAAGCATTATAAAAATTCATTACCTGAATTCAATTTATTAGTGCAGCTTTTGTTTAATTAATCATTAGTAAGATTGATTTAAATTTTTTTGATTATATATCAAGAAACTACAAAATGGGATATAAACAACTTGATTTTAGGCGGTAATAATCAAGTTGCAACTAAACTCAATTATATGGGTTAAATACTAGCTTAAATTTAGATACAAAATGAAATTCGCTGTGCCAGAATTGTCATCAAGCGTCGCTTCGCTCGCAATTACGGACCCTTAAACATAGTGATAAGCGCTATAATTAGAATGGATTTTTTTCATCATTTTTTGCGCACATTAATATGGATTTTCTTGAAGAACTTAAATTTTTTTCTGCTCGATTAATATAAAAATTTAATATCGACATTGCGGATTGATAGACAGTACCTTTACGGTGAGTATTTTTGTGCGCAGATTGCAACAGAGAGTGAGTGAGCTATTTTTCGTGGTTCATTCCAAGTAAATACTCCTTTTTCCAAATCAAGCGAATTAGCACGTCGCCTAACTTTTTATTTATCCTAAGCTAACCATTTGCTACTTCCAGTTGTACAAATAATCATCTACACTAAGCTTCTGTTAATAATGAGGAGTTTATTTTTATGTATTTTTTTGATCAAAAGAAAGCAGAAAAAGAAGTTACCGAGTGGACATTAAATGATTTTTTATTGAATGGAAACTTAAGTATTGAACAATCTAGGATGCAAGCTGAAAAAGAAGGGAAATTAGATGAATGGAAAAAACTTTACATAAAGCAACAATTAGTGTGTATTGATGGTTCGTTAGTGGCTACAATCTCGGTTTTAGGAAAAAATCAGGAGTTTGGCTTGGTCGCCGAGGTTACTAAGAATTTCGTAGCTCAAAAAACAGAATTGCTACAACAATTATATGAGTTAGAAAATCCAACGCAAAAATCAGAATTGAGTGGCCAGGTAATGTTTAAATAATTTCATAAGTTATTATAAATCCAAGCTTAATCTGGCAGTTACTGAATTTAAATGACGTAACTGTCAAACTAATCTAAACAAAAATTTTCTTATTAATAGGACTTATGAAAAATTCATTTTGAGACTTGGTCTTGCTAACTCTTTAATCAAATAGTTTTTCATCAAATTTTGCTTGATTTGATACACGGTTTGCTGAGTTTTATAAGCTATTCTTTTAAGGAAAACCCATGTTTGGATGGCACAAGCAATATAGTTTCTTTGAATACGCTGTTTTCTACATTGACATTTTTCTATCCCAGTTAGTTGCTGTATTTCTCGATGAAATTGCTCAACATACCAGCGCACAGCACAAATTTTCTTTGTATTGTCCGCGCATGATTGATTTGTGTCATTGGTCACAATAAAATCTGTTCTGTTAGCATATTTTTTAATTGTATAAGTGTTTTGGCAAGATTTATTGAAATCATACTATGATATAATTTGCAGTCCAGGTATATTAAAATGTTAAGATTATCAAAAATTATAGGATTTTAAGGCGTTGTTTGACAATCTCAGAC
>JBGSLN010000050.1:0-5320 GCA_041740675.1 Gammaproteobacteria bacterium
GATTGAAGCAGAAGTTCATTAAAGTTTATTTTTTACGCTTAAATTTTTGAAGCTATTAAAACACTTACAGCTGGTATAAATTTAATATGCGCGCATACAGTTTAAAAAAATAACTAATGTATAAAATGAAACTACTTTTATTGAGTAACTCAAAGATTCCTAATCAACCAGTTCTAGAACATGCACTACCCTGGATACGAGATCATTTTAAAGGTGCAAGGACAATTTTATTTATTCCTTATGCATTAGGAGATCATGATAGATATGCCACATTTATCATAAGTGCTTTTGATAAAATTGGGATTAAAGTTATTTCTGCACATACGAGTGAAAATCCAGTTGAATTATTAGATCAAGTGGATGGAATTTTTATTGGTGGAGGAAATACTTTTAGGCTGTTATGTAAACTTCGCAACACAGGGCTAATTGAAGCGATATCGGAAAAAGTAAAAGCTGGAATGCCCTATATGGGATCGAGCGCTGGCACTAACGTTGCCTGTCCTACCATCAAAACAACCAATGATATGCCAATAGTTTTTCCTTTTTCTTTCGATGCCTTGAATTTAGTTAATTTTCAAATTAACCCACATTACCTTGACCCCGATCCCACTTCTAACCATATGGGAGAAACACGTGAAGAAAGAATTATGCAATTTCATGAAGAAAACTCAACTCCGGTGATAGGTATACGTGAAGGAACAGCTTTAAAAATAACGAATGGGAATATCGAACTTTTAGGTCATAAAACCGCACGTGTTTTCCAAAAAGGCCAACCAGCTATTGAAGTGGAACCAGGTATTGTGAAACTAGATTGTTGATGTGGCGGTGGTTTCTAACAATACTACTTCTCAACCTAATATTTACGATGATAATGTATCTAAAAAAGTTCCTGTTGAGCCTAAAGTAAAAGCAAAATTGTGGTCAGATTAAGAGAAAGTATTAACTTTTATAGTTAGATACTAAACGATATCACCCTTTACAGAAATCGTTTTCAAATTTTTGTTTCATTGCGAAATTTCATTAAATAGGCTAAAATTTCGCCATCTATCTAATGTACTCAACGCTTTCAATGGAGAAAGTCATATGGCATTTATCCCACATAGTTCCGACGATATTAAACAAATGTTAACCGCCATTGGAGTGAATTCAGTAGAAGAATTATTTGATGAAATTCCTGAAACTCTTCGGGCAAAAGGCTTAGATAAAGCTAAAGTTCCCGCAGCAATTTCTGAAATGCAAGCTAAACGTGAGTTCAGTGAAATTGCTTTAAAGGATCATATTCAATTGAATTTTATTGGAGCAGGTGCGTATGAACATCATATTCCTGCCGCAGTGTGGGAAATTGTTGGTAGAGGCGAGTTTTTAACTGCATATACACCTTATCAAGCAGAGGCTAGTCAAGGAACTTTGCAGGTTATTTATGAATATCAAACCATGATGACGCGATTGCTAGGCATGGAAGTTTCAAATGCGTCAATGTACGATGGTGCGAGTGCATTAGCAGAAGCAGTTCTGATGGCAGTTAGACTGAATCGTAAATCAACTTCACGCAAGGTGTTAATTCCTCAGAATTTACAGCCAAGTTACCTTAGAACACTAAAAACCATTGTAAAAAACCAGCAAATTGAATTAATAGAAGTGCCATTCTGCCAGAAAACAGGAACAACACTCTTTAGTGAATTAAAGAAATATTCAGAGGATCACATCACAGCTGTCGTAATTGCCCAACCTAATTTTTTCGGCACAATTGAAGATGTTGATGCAATCACAACCTGGGCACATCAAAAAAATGCATTGGTCATTGGTTGCGTGAATCCATTGGCGATGACAATTTTAAAAGAACCTGGTCTTTGGGGTGATGTAGGCGCAGACATTGCATGTGGCTCTGCACAATGTTTTGGTGTGCCACTTGCTTCAGGTGGTCCTTATATTGGTTTTATGTGTTGTAAACAAGAACATGTACGACAAATGCCAGGGCGGATTGTTGGACGTACAGTTGATTTAGATGGAAAACAGGGATTTACTTTGACTTTACAAGCTCGAGAACAACATATTCGTCGAGCGAAAGCCACCTCCAATATTTGTACCAATCAGGGTTTATTAATGACCGCAGCAACGATTCATCTCAGTTTATTAGGTGCTGAAGGCTTAACCCAAGTTGCAAAAATATCACATCAACGTACAAAAGAACTTGCAGAAAAATTAACGACTATTGACGAAGTTGAATTAGTGTTTGCAAAACCATTTTTTCATGAAATTGTGTTGAAGTTGCCTGTAAATGCAAAAATAGTTTTAAATGAAATGGCACAATTAGGAGTTCAAGCAGGCTTTGCTCTTGCCGATGATTATCCTATTTTAAACAATTGTATTTTAGTATGTGCCACTGAAACTAAAACCAATGCTGATTTAAATGTGTATAAGCAAAAATTAGAAGAGGTGATAGTGAAATTAAAAAAGTCTAAAACTACTAATCAAGTGAACGCTGCCTTAGTGTAATAATATGGAGTAATCATGACACCAGGTAGAGTTGAATCAATCAAATTGAATAGCGCAGCATACGATCGACTTAGTTTGAATGAAAAAATTGCGGTATTTAATCGTGAGGTTCATCAGTTTGAGGATGAACAGCAACGACAAATTGCAACAATTTGGGAAAAAATTAATACCGAATATATTGATACTGGAAAACTGTCTGCATTAAGAAGTGCACGGATAAAAAATGGCTTTGCCCAGGCATTCGTAAATCTACAAAAAATGATGACGGCTGAAACTTTATATGAAGCTGAATTATATCGCCAGAGCTATATCAAAGCATTAGAATTAGTGAAAACACCCCGGCGAAGATTTATTATGTTGCAAAGCCAATCATTAGGATTGGCACATGATGCGGCGGATGTGAAGGCAAAAATAGCTGAAGTAGAGAAAGAGTTATTAAATTTAAAATCTTTATATAGTACTGACGAGCAAGCAATTTTTGATAATGCGCATAGAGAATTAACAGGAATGATGCAAATTAAAGATGCTAAACTTTTTGCATCTAAGAAAAAACAATTTTTAAATAGTTTGGCAGATATTCATGAACGGGCACATCAACGTACAATAATAGAAAAAAGTTGTGAAGAAGATATAGAAAAAGTGATCGAAAGGGGCCAAGCCATTTTTAATGCAAGATCTTCCTATTTAGAAGATAAAAATCACTGGATGAGTCGTGCAAGTAATATCGCAGAAAAAAGTTGGGTTGGTGCTGGTGTAGGATTGGGTGCGGTGGCAGTGCTAACTGTTGTGGGGGCGGTGCTGGTGGCGCCAGTTACCGCATTTGCTCTAGGTGTTGTTGGCGCTGGCTATGGTGCAGTGGATTTAGCGCGAACTGTGGGTTCAACTGTCACTAAAGAAACCACGGCAAAATTGGGTGAAAGAGAAATTACTAACCCGAAACAATCATGGAAAGATAAAGCAAAAAATTTTGCAAAAAAAGCTATACCAATTGCCCTCTGTGTTGCTGGTGTTGCTTTAGGCGTAGCAGCTATCATAGCTACGGGTGGTGTAGCAGGAATTGCATTAGCAGTTGCAGGTATTGCAATCACAGCGATTGGTGTTGGACAGATGGCCTACGAAAAATATCAAGAAAGAAAAGAGATTTTAGAAATGCAGCAGCAACATAAAGAAATTAACGAATCTTTCGATAGTAGGGCAGAAGAATTATTACATAAAATCCAAACTAATGTACCTGATGAAGATCGAGATAATTCTATAAAAGAAGAGATGCGGTTGTTAGCAGGGCATAAATTGACGGCAAAGGATATTGAATCAATGAAAACAGCAGCAACTTTAGATAAAGTTGCGCAACAACAAAAAGAAGCGAATGCAATAAAAGATATTAACAAAAAAGAACTTGAAGTCAGTAAAGATAGTTTGGACACTGTACCTGATAATGAATCAGAAGAAGGAGAAGGGGGTGAGGCAGAAGGTGGAGCAACAAGAGGTGATAACATAGATTCGTCTAAAGATGATGACAAGGCCCCTACATTGATACCCTAAAAATATGTTTTGTTAAAATTTATTCCTCGTGACTTGCCTTGAGGAGTTTTAATTGCTTATTAATTCTATAAATTATTTGAGGAAAACCATGGTTATATTTGAACAATCACGTCCTGGTCGTAAAGCGGAAGCACAATGGTCAGTGGAACAAATTGATTTAGCTGATTTTCCAAAATCAGCGTTACGTACAACCAAACCAATGTTGCCTGAAGTTTCTGAGCTGCAAGCAGTACGACATTACACTAATTTATCGAAGAAGAATTTCAGCATTGATACTCATTTTTATCCTCTAGGATCGTGCACTATGAAATACAATCCTCGTGGGGTACATCGGATTGCTATGTTAGAAGATTTTCTAAATCATCATCCTTATGCTCTTGAACAAAATAGCCAAGGTTATATGTATTGTGCATATCAATTGCAAGAAATCTTAAAAGAAGTCTCAGGAATGAAAGCAGTATCACTAGTGCCTATGGCAGGTGCACATGGCGAATTTGCTGGTGTTGCTATGATTAAAGCTTATCATTTAGACCGGGGTGATTTAGAACGTGATGAAATTTTAGTGCCTGATGCGGCACATGGTACAAATCCAGCTACTGCCGTGCAGTGTGGTTTTAAAGTTAAAGAAATTCCTACGAAACCAAATGGTGATGTGGATATTGAAGCATTAAAAATGGCAGTAGGCCCTAAAACAGCGGGTATTATGTTAACTAATCCTTCTACATTAGGTGTGTTTGAACGTAGCATCAAAGAAATTGCTGAAATTGTCCATAAAGCAGGAGGATTGCTTTATTATGATGGAGCAAATTTAAATGCTATTTTAGGTCGGGTTAAACCAGGCGACATGGGCTTTGATGTGATGCATATGAATTTACACAAAACCTTTGCGACCCCACATGGGGGTGGCGGTCCTGGTGCAGGTCCGGTAGCAGTGAGTGAACGTTTAGTACCTTATTTGCCGACACCAATGGTTGGGCAAAATGCTGAAGGCTATTTTTGGTTGACTGAAAAGCATTATCCTAAAACCATTGGGGTGATGTCGGGATTTATGGGTAATGCAGGGATATTATTACGCGCTTATATTTATGCAAGAATGTTAGGCAATGAAGGGTTACAAAAAGTTTCTGAGATTGCCACATTAAATGCAAATTATTTAATGAAGCGTTTACAAAAAGTAGGTTTCACACTTGCATTTCCTGAACGTCGCGCAAGTCATGAATTTATTATTACATTGAAAAAAGAAGCCAAAGATTATGGTATTACTGCAACAGATTTTGCAAAA
>JBGSLN010000051.1:0-11058 GCA_041740675.1 Gammaproteobacteria bacterium
CATAGGCCCTGCAGGTACGGGTAAAACCTACTTAGCAGTTGCTTGTGCAGTAGAAGCATTAGAAAAAGAACAAGTTCAGCGTATTATACTCGTTCGTCCTGCAGTAGAGGCAGGAGAAAAATTAGGTTTCTTGCCAGGCGACTTGAATCAAAAAATTGAACCTTATTTACGCCCGTTATATGATGCTTTATTTTCTATGTTTGGTTTTGAAAAAACAGAAAAATATACTGCTAAAGGCATCATAGAAATTGCTCCTTTAGCTTATATGCGTGGACGCACCTTAAACGATTCTTTTGTGATTCTTGATGAAAGCCAAAATAGCACCATTGAACAAATGAAAATGTTTTTAACACGTATTGGTTTTGGTACTAAAGCAGTTATTACAGGTGATATTACTCAAGTCGATTTACCCAGAGGTAAATTATCTGGTTTAATTCAAGCCAAACAAATATTACGAAACATTGATGGAATTAGTTTTACTGAATTTAATGCTAAAGATGTAGTGCGGCATACCTTAGTACAACGCATTATTGAGGCTTATGAATCTCATGAACAAGAAAAAAAACTTACACAATGAGCATTATAATTTCCATACAGAAACAAACTGCAGTGTTAGAATTACCAACAGATATTCAAATAAAAAAATATATTAAAGCCGCAATATTAACTGATATTAACACTAAACTTACGTTACGAATCATAGATGAGGCTGAAAGTCGACTATTGAATTTCAAGTTTAGAAATAAAGATAAATCTACCAATGTGCTGGCATTTCCTTATCAAGAAGATAAATATTTAGGTGATTTAGCTGTTTGTGCACCGGTAGTTGTAAAAGAAGCGAAGCAACAAGGAAAAAATACATTAGCACATTGGGCGCACTTATTAGTACATGGAACGCTACATTTACAAGGCTATGATCATCTAATTGAGTCTGATAGAAAAAAAATGGAAAAATTAGAAATTAACATTTTAAAACAGTTAAAATTTCCCAATCCTTATGACGAGGAACATGACAATGATTGATACTCCAGATACTCAACCGGCGGAACAAAAATCATGGTTAGAACGATTAAGCCAAGCATTATTGCGAGAGCCTCAGGATCGTGAACAATTAGTGGGGTTATTGCGTGATGCAGAAGAACGGGATCTTTTAGAACCAGAAGCATTGACGATGATAGAGGGCGTGTTGCATGTATCAGAAATGCGGGTGCGTGATATCATGATTCCACGTAGTCAAATTGTTGTAATAAAAGAAGAAGCTGGTTTAGCAGATATCATTCCAATCGCTGTGAATTCATCTCACTCACGTTTCCCTGTAATTTCAGAAAATCAGGATGAAGTTGTTGGTATTTTATTAGCGAAAGATTTACTGCAATTTGCTTTTAATGCAGAAGACAAAAAATTCTCGTTAGAACAAATTATACGTGAACCCATGTTAGTGCCAGAAAGCAAAAGACTTGATTCATTATTACGACAATTTCGAACTAACCATAACCACATGGCAATAGTTGTGGATGAATACGGTGGTACCGCTGGTTTGGTGACAATTGAAGATGTGCTGGAACAAATAGTCGGAGAGATTGAAGATGAGCATGATGATAGCGCCGAGTTTGATATCAAACAGCACAGTGAGAATGAATATATCGTAAAAGCATTAACACCTATTGAAGATTTTAATAAACATTTTCAGGAAGTCTTTAATGATGATGAGTACGACACTATTGGTGGGTTAGTAATGCATGAGTTTGGTCGACTACCGAAAATGGGAGAAGTTGTTAGTTTTGGTCGCTATGATTTCAAAGTATTAAATGCAGATAAAAGGCGAATACATTTGCTGCAAGTGAAAGTTAATTAGGGTTGTTGATATTTCTACTATTTATAACCACTTTAATACTTCTTTTGGATCATGGATAAAGCCTGTGATCTGAATATTAGCAAAAGTAGATTCACCAGCATGATAGCCATGTTCCATGATCAATGTATCAATTCCTGCGCGTAAACCAGCTTCAGCATCCACTTCAGAATCACCTACATAAAGAACTTGGCTAGTTGAAACGTGTAATAATTCACAAGCATGCCAAAGTGGTTCAGGATTTGGTTTGTACACCGGCAAAGTATCACCGCAAACAATAGCGCGCGGTTGAGAAGGTAATCTTACGGCAGTGAGATTTTCTAACGTATGACGAGTTAATTTATTAGTAACGATGCCCCAAGGAAGTTTTCGATCTGAAATTGATTGCAGCAATTCTAACATGCCTGGAAAAAGTTCTGTTTGTTGATGACCAGAGTTGCTGTAAATCTCTAAATATTCTGCACGAATTTGTTCAATTTCTTCAGCAGTGGCATTAGCATTAAAAAAGTTAGTGATAAAATATCTCGATCCATGAGTGAGTAAATGACGAATATCATTAATAGAAACCTCAGGTCGCTGATACCGACGTAATAGCTCATTGAGGGAGTCTATCAAATCAGGTGCAGTGTTGAGCAATGTACCATCAAGATCAAATAATACTGCTGATTTACTCATATCTATAAGATGCCAAATAATTCACGGATATATCTTCACACATAAAATAATTTTTACTAAGGGGATTATAACTAAACCCCTGCAAAGATTGCAAACTTAAACCAATATCTCTACACCAAGCCGACAATTCAGAAGGTTTGATAAACTTATGATAATCATGAGTGCCTATCGGTAACATTTTCAGAATATATTCTGCTCCAATCACCGCTTTAACATAGGCTGTAAAATTTCGATTTATCGTGGAAAAAAATATCAGTCCGTTAGGTTTTACTAATTGTTGGCAATTTTTAATAATTTCTGCAGGTTCGGGTACGTGCTCTAATAATTCCATACAGGTAACAACATCAAATTGATGTGTATGCCTTTTTGCAAATGCAGCAACATCCGTGCAATGATATTTTATTTTTAAAGCAGTTTCATGTAGATGAAGTTTCGCAACAGTAATTAAATCCGCGTTACGATCAATCCCAGTTACATGTGCACCTGCATTTGCTAAACTTTCTGAGAATATCCCACCTCCGCACCCCACATCAATTACGGATTTATTGTTTAAAGTAAGTTGTTGTTTTACAAAATTTAATCGGATCGGATTAATAGCATGCAAAGGTGCACAGGGACCAGACAAATCCCACCAATGATGTGCAAGCTTTGAAAATTTATCAAGTTCATTTTGATCTACATTATTTGCTTCAGTCATACATTTTCACCAAAAGGAATAAGTTTAATTACAAGTTTAATCTATTTTGCTTCTTTACAGAAGTGTGTTCAAAAATTGGCAAAAGACCAGAAGTCAGTAGCGGTCGTTTACAAAATCATTGCTTTTTATCTTACCAAATAAATCCAAAATCTCCCTTGCGAAAACATGGGAGTATTGATATAAGATTCTCATCAGCTATTATAAATCAACTAGGGAATATCCATGACTAAATTTCAAGATGCTTACATTATTGCTGCTGTCCGAACTCCTGTAGGTAAAGCCCCACGAGGTATTTTTAAAAATACCCGTCCAGATGATTTATTGGCTCATGTGATAAAAGCAGTATTAGCAACAACCCCAAGTTTAGACCCAAAATTGATTGATGATGTGATTATTGGCTGTGCCATGCCTGAAGCGGAACAAGGCATGAATGTGGCGCGTATAGGAGCATTATTAGCGGGTTTACCAGATTCAGTGCCAGCAATGACAGTCAATCGTTTTTGTTCATCTGGCTTACAAACCGTCGCAACCGCAGTGGATCGTATTCGTGTGGGTGGAGCTGATGTAATCATTGCAGGCGGAACAGAAAGTATGAGTATGGTGCCGCTGGGTGGATACGATCTGCGACCTAATTTAAATTATTTTGCAAATAACAATGAACATGTCGGTATTGCATATGGTATGGGTGTGACCGCAGAAAATGTTGCAAAAAAATGGTCGATTACCCGTGAGCAACAAGATGAATTTTCTTTAGCAAGTCATAAAAAAGCGATTGCAGCACAAGAGCACGGTTTTTTTGATGCTGAAATTTCACCTTATGAAATTGCTGATGCATCTGTAGATTTAACCAAGCAGAAAATTGTGGCAAAGGAAAAATTAATTAAAACAGATGAAGGTCCAAGAGCAGATACTTCATTACAAGCCTTAGCACAATTAAAACCAGTGTTTTCAGTGCGAGGTGGTGTTACTGCGGGTAATAGCTCTCAAATGAGCGATGGTGCTGGGGCTGTATTAATTGTTAGTGAACATATTCTTAAACAATTTAATTTAAAACCGATTGCACAATTGTATAGTTTTGCCGTAGCAGGTGTTGCACCCGAATTAATGGGTATTGGTCCTAGTGTAGCTATTCCTAAAGCATTAAAAATGGCTAACAAAACCTTAGCTGAGATGGAATGGATTGAATTAAATGAAGCTTTTGCTGCTCAAAGTTTAGCTGTAATCAAGGAAACACAATTAGATATTAATAAAGTCAATCCGTTGGGTGGTGCAATTGCTTTAGGCCATCCGCTAGGAGCAACAGGCGCAATTCGTACTGCTACATTAGTGCATGGTTTACAACGCATCAAGAAAAAATATGGTATGGTGACGATGTGTATAGGTACAGGTATGGGCGCTGCTGGAGTGTTTGAGGTATTTTAAATGTTATCGAAATGCCTCTAGGACCAGTTTTTATGATAGGATTCGTCTGAACACGTACAATAGACTGAACAAGTGAGATAGCAATGTCAACCAAACATATTTATCGAATTAGCTTTATTAATGCAGGACAAATCTATGAAATATATGCAAAAAAAATTTCACAGAGTGCAATTTTTGGTTTTATTGAAGCTGAAGAATTCATTTTCAATACTAAAACTACAATAGTGGTTGATCCAGCTGAGGAAAAATTAAAAGCTGAATTTAGTGAAGTAAAGTGCACCTATATTCCAATGCACTCCATCATTCGCATTGATGAAGTAAAAAAAGAAGGCCTGGCTAAGATTCATGAATTATCTGATAAACAAGCAACAGTGCGACAGTTTCCCGTTGCTTTTCAACATCCACCATCAACAACTAAGAGTGAGAGATAAAGATGCCTATTGGTTCTATCATGCTTGATATAGCAGGCACAACCTTAACCAAAGAAGAAGAGCAATTATTAAAAAATCCTATGGTGGGTGGCTTAAACTTATTTAGTCGTAATTATGAAAATTTAGCGCAATTACAACAATTAGTGTATCGCATTCGCAATTGTCGCAAAGATCCTATTTTAATAGCGGTGGATCAAGAAGGTGGACGAGTTCAGCGATTTCATCAAAACTTTACCACACTTCCAGCAAATCGGAAGCTAGGCGAGATTTATGATAAAGATAAAGAACAAGCATTAAAAGATGCGAGCGAGATGGGTTGGTTAATGGCGAGCGAGATGTTGTCTGTGGGAATTGATTTGAGTTTTGCCCCAGTACTCGATCTTGACACTGGAGAAAGTGCAGTTATTAAAGATCGCGGATTTCATAGCGATCCTACTAAGATCATTGAAATTGCTACAGCATATATTGGTGGGATGCATCAAGCAGGTATGGCTGCAATTGGAAAACATTTTCCAGGTCATGGAACTGTGAAAGAAGATTCACATATTGCTATTCCTATCGATATACGTGACATGGAAGCTATTTCAGTTACCGATATGCTTCCATTCCAAAAATTAGCGGATTTGTTAGATGCGGTTATGCCCGCACATATTATTTATGAAAAAATTGATCATCTACCAGCAGGTTTTTCTAATATTTGGTTGCAAGAGATTCTTCGTAATAACTGTTATTTTCATGGCGCAATTTTCAGTGATGATATCACCATGAAAGGAGCAGACGTGGTAGGTGATTTTACAAAGAGGGCTAAAGTGGCTCTCTCAGCGGGTTGTGATATGGTATTAGTATGCAATAACCGAGCTGCTGCAATAGAGGTTGTGAAGGCTTTAGCTGGACATGATGATCCTCGATCTCAGCAACGGCTGTTAAAGTTATGCGGCCATTTTGGCATGACGCATGAGGAATTAACTCATACTTTAGAGTGGCATGAGGCACAAGAAATTGCCAAAAAAATCAGCTTAGGAGAAAATACACATGCTTGAAGAAGTAAAAACCACAATGTTACATATTCCTGATCATATTCGTGAAGTCTATCGCACAGCAACTTGTTTATATCGTCGTGAAGAAGTTGATGCTGCTCTCGATCGAATGGCATATGATATTCATAACACCTTAGAATATGAAAATCCTATATTTTTGTGCGTGATGGTAGGAGGGTTAATATCTACAGGACATTTATTGACTCGCATTGATTTTCCCCTTGAATTAGATTATGTGCATGCAACCCGTTATCAGGGTAAAACTTCTGGTTCTGAATTGGTTTGGAAAAATAAACCAAATACGAGATTAAAAGGGCGCACAGTCTTAGTGTTGGATGATATTTTGGATGGCGGTATTACATTGCAAGAAATTGTGGATTATTGCAAGAAAGAAGGTGCCAAAAAAGTATATACAGCTGTGTTAGTTGAAAAGGAAGGCGTTCGATTAAAAGATGGTTTGCCTTATGCTGACTTCACCGGTTTGAAAGTTGAAAATTACTATCTGTTTGGTTATGGCATGGATTACAAAGAATATCTGCGTAATGCTCCGGGTATTTATGCAGTTTCCAAAGAGCATCTCTAATATGAAAAGGAAAATCGGCTGGATCGGTGTTGGAGTGATGGGTAATGCAATGTCTCAGCATTTATTGAAAGCAGGACATGAATTATTTGTGTATTCTCGTACGCCAAGTAAAAAAGTAAATCTTGTTGAACAAGGTGCGATTGGTTGTTCAAGCATCATTGAAGTTGCAGAAAGTGCTGATGTGATCTTTACGATGGTGAGTTTCCCAAGTGATGTAAAAAAAGTATATTTAGAAGAAAAAGGTTTATTCCAAACAAATGTGAAAAATAAAACGTTTATCGACATGACCACCAATGCACCTTCATTAGCAATGAATTTGTATGAAGTAGGAAAAGAACTAGGTGCATCTGTATTAGATGCACCTGTGTCCGGTGGTGATGTGGGTGCTCGAAACGCCACACTTTCTATTATGGTTGGTGGCGATGAAAAGGTATTTGAACAAGTAAAAGATCTTTTCCAGCTTCTTGGTAAAAATATTGTTTATCAAGGCAAGGCTGGAAATGGCCAACATACTAAAATGAGCAATCAAATCGCACTTGCTGGAGTGATGATAGGTGTTTGTGAGAGCCTGCTATATGGTGATAAAATGGGATTAGATTTACCTACAGTTTTGAAATCAATTGCGGGTGGTGCGGCAGGAAGTTGGACCTTAGATAATTTAGCGCCTAGAATTTTAAAAAGTGATTTTGAACCAGGTTTTTATGTCGAACATTTTATTAAAGATTTGCGAATTGCACTCGAAGAAGCCGACAGAATGAATCTTGCTTTGCCAGGTTTAGCTTTAGTAAAACAATTGTATACTGCATTAATTGCGCAAGGGAAAGGTAAGAAAGGCACACAAGCATTAATATTAGCACTTAAGCAACTTAACAATATTGCGACTTGAAATTTTCTTATTTATACATCAACACTATATTAGTTCCTGCAAAATATCAGCAACAGCATCTGCTAATTTTTCTGGTTTAATTTCACAATCAAAAAAGAAATTTAATCGATCTTGTCCGGCTAATTTAAATCGAGCAGGCTTAATTTGAATAAGTTTAATTAGATGTGCGGGATTAATATTAGGTTTTTCATTGAAAATAATTTTTCCTTGTTTAAAACCAGCTTCTACTTTTTGGATCCCTAAGCTTTCTGCCTGCAACCGCAATTCAGTAATAGCAAATAAATTTTTCAAAGCTGGTGGAAGTAGGCCAAAGCGATCAATAAGCTCTATTTGTAAATCTTTTAAAGCATCCTTATTCTTTGCGCTCGCCATGCGTTTGTAAAACATTAACCGAGTATGTACATCTGGTAAAAAGTCTTCTGGAATTAGAGCAGGAATTTTTAATTCAATTTCAGTAGTTTGTTTAAAGACATCATCAAATGAAGGAACATGACCAGCTTTCAAGCTGTTGACCGCACGTTCTAATAATTCCATATATAAAGTGAAACCAATTGCTTGAATTTGCCCACTTTGATCCTCACCCAATAATTCACCTGCACCACGGATTTCTAGATCATGATTAGCTAACATAAAACCCGCACCCAAATCTTCATAAGCTGCTATAGCTTCTAAGCGTTTTTCAGCATCTGGAGTAATGCTTTTAAAACTTGGAACTAATAAATAAGCATAGGCTTGATGGTGTGACCGACCGACCCTGCCACGTAGCTGATGTAACTGGGCTAAGCCTAATTTGTCAGCACGATCCATAATAATCGTATTAGCTGTTGGTACATCAATACCGCTTTCAACGATAGTAGTACAAACTAAAATATTAACTCGATGATGATAAAAATCTAACATCACTTTTTCAAGTTGTTTTTCTCGCATTTGTCCGTGGGCAATAGCAAGACGAATTTCAGGAACAATCTTTTGAATTTCATTAGCAGTATTTTCTATTGTTTCAACGTTATTATGTAAAAAGTAAATTTGACCACCGCGTTGCAATTCTCGAAAAATTGCTTCACGAATAAGTTCCTGACGCCATTCATAAACAAATGTTTTTACAGAGAGGCGTTTAGCTGGTGGTGTAGTGATTAATGATAAATCCCGCATCCCAGCAAGTGACATATTCAAAGTTCGGGGAATGGGAGTTGCAGTTAGTGTTAATATATCAACTTCGGCACGTAATGCTTTTAAACGTTCTTTTTGTTGCACGCCAAATCGATGTTCTTCATCGATTAGCAATAATCCCAAATCAGCAAAGTTAATGTCTTTTTGCAGTAGCTTGTGGGTGCCTATGATAATATCAATTTTGCCATCAGCAATTTTTTGCAGAATCTCATCGGTTTCTTTTTTAGTTTTAAACCGTGATATAACTTCAATTCGAATTGGCCAATCAGCAAAACGATCAAGAAAAGTTTGATAATGTTGTTGTGCTAATAAAGTAGTAGGAACTAGCATCGCCACTTGTTTATTATTTTCTACAGCAACAAACGCAGCACGCATTGCAACTTCAGTTTTACCAAAACCCACATCACCACAAACTAACCGATCCATCGGTTTGTCAGTAGTCATATCTCCTAATATTTCTTTGATTGCTCTAGTTTGATCAGGTGTTTCTTCAAATGGAAATGCACTGGCAAAGGTTAAATAACTCTCTTGGATTTTATATTCAAAGCCTTTTTTAGTTTGCCTTTTTGCATAGATTGCTAGTAATTCTGCAGCAACATCACGCACTCGTTCTGCAGCTTTTTGCTTGGTTCTGCTCCATTGATCGGTGCCTAATAAATGCAAAGGCGCATGTGAAGCATCGGCTCCGCCAAAACGACTAATT
This sequence comes from Gammaproteobacteria bacterium, assembly GCA_041740675.1. Taxonomy (GTDB): domain Bacteria; phylum Pseudomonadota; class Gammaproteobacteria; order JBGSLN01; family JBGSLN01; genus JBGSLN01. Next base: position 9,457 of record JBGSLN010000051.1, read on the forward strand.
AAATGCAAGGAGGAAACTGGCACATAAAGTTTGGCATTATTAGCATATTCAATCATCAAAAACTCTTGTGTTTGATCTGCCGTGGTTAAAGTTTGTAATCCTTGATAACGGCCTATACCATGAGTGATATGCACAATGGCATCACCCATCTTTAACTCCATTAAATCACGAATGGCAGTTTCAGCTTGTTGCTGATATTTTGCTGACTTTTGTGGCTGATATACTTGTTCGCCAAATAATTGATTTTCAGTAATGATTTCAAATTTTGAGTTTTGAATAAAACCATCTTGTATTGGCGCAATCAAAATTGAATATTGATCAATGTTATTAATAAATTCTTGCCATGAATGTAATATAATCGGGGTGATCTGAATCGTAGTTAATAATTCTAAGAGGACTTCACGACGACCTGCAGATTCAACGCAAAATAAAATCCGTTGTGTTTGTGCTAATAGGTAAGATTCTAACAGTTCTAAAGGATATTTTGCTTTTCGATTAATACGTAATTCAGGTGCTTTATTAATAGGGAAATTCTGGCAACCAGTTTTTTCTGGAATACTATTTTCATAAAGTTGAATATGGCTGAATTGATTAATAGCATAAAAAACTTCATCAGGTTTATAAAAAAGCTCAGATGGATTTAACAGCGGCCTAGTAATATCATGGCTATATTGATCATATCTATATTCAATATCTTTCCAAAAGGTTTCTAGCGATGTTTGCATTTGATTGCATTTCAAAATTACGCTATCTTTTGGAATAAAATCAAAAAAGCTAGATGTTTCTGTAAAAAATAGAGGAAGGTAATATTCAATTCCAGCAACTGCTATACCATTACTCATATTTTGGTAAGTTGGACAATTGATTGGATTTCCTGAAAAACGTTGTCGCCAATTTTGTCGGAATAAACTTATTGCAGCTTCATCAAGTGGAAATTCATGTGCGGGTAATAATACTAACTCAGAAATTTTATCACTACTCCGTTGATCTTCCGGATTAAATAATCGAATGCTTTCAATTTCTTTATCAAATAAGTCAATTCGAATGGGGGCCACTGTTCCCATTGGAAACACATCAATAATCGATCCTCGAATCGCATATTCTCCATGTTCCATGACTTGGCTGACATGATGATAACCAGCTTTTTCTAATTGTTGGCGAAATTGATCTAAATTTAATTTATCGCCAGTATGGATAAAAAAATAATTACCTGCTAAATATTTTTGTGGGAAAAGTCGATGTGCAATGCTTGTTGCTGCAGTAATCACGATCCCGTGTTTTAACTTTGGCAGTTGATATAAACAAGATAATCGTTCAGAGGTTAAATCTTGGTGAGGAGAAAAACTGTCATAAGGTAATGTCTTTCGATCTGGAAAGGAAAAAATAGGCAAATCCAAGTTTTGGGCAAAAAAACCGCATTCTGCTGTTAAGCGCTGAGCTTGTAAAATAGAGTCACAAAGAACGACAATAGGGTGATTATAGGATTTTGCAGTTTCTACTACAGCGAATGGGAGCGCGGCATTTGCTAAATTGCCCCACCGAAGTGATTGCATAGACTTGGGTGGATCAAGAATCATTTTCATAGAGTGACATCGGCGATAA
>JBGSLN010000052.1:0-11724 GCA_041740675.1 Gammaproteobacteria bacterium
GTAATGGATAATTTATTTCTCCAGCGGTTGAAATTCGCACGACATTCGAACTACCAAGCGTTGCATTATTTGATATAATCAATGCGTCTCCATCGCTGTTATCGATACCCATCGAGGCAACAGCGCCACCTGAAATGCTAAAACTCATAAATGTGTCTGATGCCCCGCTGCCTCCTACCTGAATAAGAACTTTTCAGCTTGAGGCAGCGCTATTGGAAGGATTATCAACTGTAAATGATCTTGCTATTCCAGAAGTAGCAGTGGTAAGCCCGAAATCTGCATTTAATGAACTTTGAAATGATAGAGGTGCAGAACCATTGGACGTCAAAACTTGGCCAGCAGTACCGACACTTGTGGCGGCAATAGCACCCGCTGCATTTCCATAAAGAACACCATTCAATGTTAAAGTTGTTAAAGCTGCATTGGCTATTCCAAGCGCTCCAAACGTAACGCTGCCAGCCGAAATATCTAATGTTCTTGCAGCGTCCCCAGTGGTTAACGTAAAAGTTCTATTTGCTGTTAAATTAGAACCTGGGACAATGCCTAATGTATGAGATGTGTCCGTATCTCTTAAGTAAAAACCAGCATTTGGAAGCGTTAAAGTTCCCGTAAAAGTTGCGGAGCCATCTTGTCCAATTCTAAATAAATTATAGGAACCCAGCGTGTTGGTATTGCATAAAACAAATGCGTCTGAATCGCTCACATCTATGCCAGCTTTTATTAAATTGCCACCATTCAAACCAAATACAATAGAAGCATCTGCATTTTCTGTTAAAAGATTAACTTCTGATATTGCTGCTGTTCCTGCATTAGCATTATAAATATTAAATTGAGCAGGAGTGTTTGCGTTGCGTGCAATATCAAGTGTGCCCGCATCAACAGTTAAATTAGTTACAATAGTTCCACCGGTTACTGTTAAGTTTCCACTTATAATACCACCGCTTAATGGTAAATAAGGGCCACCTTCTCCAAATATCCAGTTAGCAATCGGAGTTCCATTAATATTTGAATTACTGCCATACATCAGCATAAAATGATTATTGCCAATATTCGTAATAAATGTAGTTCCATCCGCCGTATTAATATCAAAATCTTGAGTGTTATCAGGATGAGGATAAAACCAAATCGGCTTCCCCAGTGGTGGTGAATTAGCGCCATTGGCTGCCGGTAAAGTAATAACTTTTCCTGGCGTGGTAAATTTGTACCAAATAATATTCGGACAAGGACTTGGCAATATTATAGTGTCATCGACTAATAAATAATTGCCATTAATTAAAGTAGCAAGTTGTAAATTGCTTACCTTGCTGCTATCTATACCTACTTGTGCTAGCTGCGTGGTTGGCAATACATCTGTATATAAAGGTGTTACCACCGGACTTAGTTGACTTATTTCTGTAGCCATAATTAACCCTCGTAAATTGGTGTTGCGTTATCCGATAAAAGAAGTTGACCATCATCCGTTAAAATTGGTTCGGTGGGTGGCGGCGGCGTTGGTGTGCCTTCTTCATTTAAAAATAAAATTAATAAACTTCGTTTCATAAAAAACTCTAATTTGCTACTGCTGTAATATTTAAAAAACCAATTTGTACTGTCGCACCGCTTGCAATTGATTCTATGGCGAATAACTCAATGGTATCGCCCGCGGTTAACAATGCCCCTCCGTTTAATTGGAAAGGCAATGTTCCACTGGCCACAAATGTTAATGCGGTTTGTCCAATCACATCTACCCCATTAACTCTTAAATACAATTCGACGGTGTCGGGGCTTACTGTCGATACTGATATTGTTGTTGCAACGCTAATCTGATATTCCCCATTAAAAGGAACAGTAATTAAATCTCCAGCAATCCAAGCTTGGCCGCTACTATAAATTAAATTGACAATAGCGCCGCCAACACCCACGCCCGTAGCTGCGCCGGATCCTTGAGAAACATAATTATTGCTGCCGACATTAGGTCTTTGTGCGTAAAGCGCTGCTGCATTCGCTATTGTTAAATAAGTCGCAGCAGCTACTGATTGAGTTAGCATTAATGGCAATGTAATACCATAATCTCCGCCAATAAATGGCGCGCCAGAATAGGCTGCAATATCACCCGAAGTAATCGTTGTTTGCCCATTTGCTACCGTCACTACCCAAATTCCTGTGAATCCAGCATTAGCTGTGGGTGTTGTTTCAGTACCGGTAGGCGCAGGAATTCCCGCTTTGGTTTGAATAGTCACTAAATCTTGTCTAATTGTGTTGACGGTTTGACTGGCTGCGTTATAAAAAGGTCGCAATACGGGCACACCGTCTGTTTCAGCAAATTGCACTTGTACTAAATAGTTTTGTGAATAACCGGAGGTAACAGGAGGCGTAATAGGTAAAACCACATCATCATATGATATTCCTTGCTTCATAATAATATGCGAATCTGCTGGAATTGAGTACGGTGGGCCACCTGCTCCATACGGTGTTGTATCAATGGGCTGCTGTGAATAAATTTCACCTGGATTAATAATTACATTTAATGAAGGGGGAATATCAGGCGTACATAAAAGCCCATTTACGAACGTAGAATATCCTAATAATGCTGCGGTTAATTTTCCTATCGCTGCATATGAATTTTTTTCCGCTTGCAACACATCAACTGTCCATGGATTTTCGTTATTATAAACCATCACTCTATCTGTCATTTTTCTGCTCCTACTAAATATACGTTACTGTTAAATTTGGCACTGTTCCGCCAACTTTTACGCGATTTACGACTGCTAAAATCTGATCATAGGTCAGTACGGTTCCAGATTGTCCGCTATAAGCACCATTTGAACCGTCTACTGTCGTTTTGTTATACCCCCAGGTGTTTGTATTAAAGCCACCGTATTTACTGCTGCTAGGTTCATTCACAAATACTTCTATCCAAAATTGATACGGTGCGTTATCTCCATACGCTCCGCCATTGTTATAGCCCCACACGTTAACGTTATACGCTCCGGTTTGGCTTGAATCCCATGGCTCCCAGATGACCGGATAGTATCCAGTTAAATTAAATAGTGCGTTTTTCATTCCTTGCACGGTGCACATTTCTTCAATGAGCGTGCATTGAATTAAATTTCTAAATATATCGTCGCTCATCCCTTCTGTGCGGCTTAAAATTCCTTCGAAGTAATCGCAAGCAATTAAATCTAAATTTTCTCCCATTGCTGTTTGTATGCGCATTTGGTTCGTTAAATATTCAGTCAACGAATAAATAAATGCGTCCATGGTTGCATAACCTGTCAGTAACGAATTTAGCAATGGATATTGCTCACCAAACCAAGGCGACAATAATTTATTTAAACGATTAATAAAGTCATTAACATCACCGGTTGCCATTAAATGTACCCTATCGTTATAGTTCCAATAACATACGCATTATTCGCACTACCCGTTAAGTCAGCCGTAGCGCCATTCACCAATAAATTGCTTACATTCAAAATGTATGAAGAGCTACTGTAAATAACGTCATATATTTTCGAGTAAGGTAATGTGGTTGTATAAGGTGATATCGTGTTAAACGGAAATGCATTTACATAATTTGTTAAAGCATTTGTGACTAACGTTGTTATGGTTGGTTGTGTAACGCTAGAGTCAATTGTTAAATCAACTGTAATATTAACTGTGATAGGTGTTGGCCCAAAAACGTCATTTTGAATTGCAAGACCACGAACAGTTTGAATTGCCGCTAAGGCTTGTGCGATTAAATTAGGTGATGGGTTCCCCGTTCCTTCATCAATAACGGTATAGACATATCCTGGCTGAGATGCCCCAAAATCAGAAACAAAAAAGGAAATTATTAATATAATTGATAAAGCAGTCTTTGAAAACGAGGAATCAAAATTAAATTGGTTGCAGGAAATGAATAAAAAAGTGGAGTGTAAAATTGAAGAATTATCAAATTCTTATATAAAAATTTTAGGCTCAAAAGAATACTTTGAAACTTTTAAGAATAAAAATATTGCAGAACTCAAAGCTTACAGGATGGAAATAAATAATGAATTAAATATGATACAGAAAATTCACACTCAAATAGAGTTAGAACTTAAATCGAGTAAGCTTGCTAAATTAATCAAGATATTAAGTGAACTTTTGGAAATAAAAAATAGTTTAGGGGGCGATATTAGATGACACACGTAATTTTAACTTTATTAGGCCTTATATTTCTTCCTTCTATCAGAAGTAAGTATAAAACAAAACCTATTATATTAAATAGCATTGAAGAAGAAGGGGTTAAAAAATATATAAGCGCTCTTTTTGATGGGATAGCAAGTAAAGTATTTTTTATAGTAGGCTGCGTTCTCCTCTATCACAACTTCATTCCTGCAATGCAATGGTTTTAACTAGGAACAAAAATCAAAGACTTAACGTTACACAAAACCGCTCACATTTTAGCAATGAGTTACCAAACATTATTTAATCTAGTGACTAAAGGACAGTTTCCCGCTTATAAAGTCGGTGGTCGATGGCGCGTTAATCCAACCGAGCTTGAGAAAGTAAGAGCTGGCCAATACAATCCCCCTCCTTCACACACACAACATAAAGGCAAGACCATATGGCACTCAAAAAACGCGGAGAATATTACTATTCACGATTCAAGTTTAGAGGCAAAGAAATTTACCGAAGCACTGGCACGAGTGTCCGAGCAAAAGCGCAGGAATTTGAGGATAGTCTAAAAAAACAATTATGGGATTCGTTTTATCTCAATAAAAAGCCTAGCCAATATTGGATTACAGCCGTTAATCGATACACCGAAGAAGCAACTAAAAAAACACTGTACGATGACATGCTTATTATACGATGGCTAAATAAATATCTTGAAGGTAAATCGCTGCAAGAAATTGATAGAGACTATATTGAGTACGTTTAAAAAGAGAAAATGAAAGAAGGCGTCAGTGCGGCCACTATCAATCACTATGTAGGACTTATTACAACAATATTACGAAAATGCAAAAAATGGGGATGGCTAAATGAAGTGCCAGTTACTGAGCGTTTGCCATTAAACAACAAGCGCATACGCTGGTTAACGGTTGAAGAAGCCGAAAAGTTGCTGGCTCAACTACCCTCTCATCTGTCCGACATGGCTAATTTTACACTGGCGACTGGATTAAGGGCTAGCAACGTCAGGCTACTCAAGTGGTCACAGATTGACTTTGAGCGCAAACATGCGTTTGTAGAAGCCAAAGAAGTCAAAAATAAGAAATCTTTACCGGTTCCATTGAATAAGGACGCGTTAGAGTCAATTCTGAAGCAGCCACGCATCAATGACTATGTTTTTAATTACAAAGGTAAGCCAGTGAGCTATTGTAGCACCAAAGCGTTTAAAAAGGCTTTAAGGCGCTATGGCATCGAAAATTTCAGGTGGCATGATTTAAGGCATACCTGGGCAAGCTGGCACGTCCAGAGTGGAACATCACTCCAAGAGCTACAAGCGTTAGGCGGGTGGTCTGATTTTTCGATGGTATTACGCTATGCACACTTGTCGAGCGAGCATTTACAAGATGCTGCGGACAGAATAACGCGGGCAAAAAGCGGGCAAGTGAAGTTGATGGTTGTTAATAAATGATGTAAGTTATTGAAAAATTGGGGTGAATGATGGGATTTGAACCCACGACGACCGGAATCACAATCCGGGGCTCTACCAACTGAGCTACATCCACCATTGAAACAAATTATTTGATAATTGGCGCGCCTGGCAGGATTCGAACCTGCTACCCTCGGCTTAGAAGGCCGATGCTCTATCCAAGTGAGCTACAGGCGCTGGTTCGGCATATTCCAGCCATTAAATTGGTCGGGGCAGAGGGATTCGAACCCCCGACAGCCAGCTCCCAAAGCTGGTGCGCTACCAGGCTGCGCTATACCCCGAAGAGATGCAATAATATCCCTCAATTTGAATATCGTCAATACTGATGATACAGTAAGGACCTAAATTTATCACTATGACTTCACACATGACCGCACAAATCATTGATGGCAAAAAAATTGCAACTGAAATTAAAAATGAAATAGCACTCACAATAAAAAATCGTCTTAACAATAATCAACGTGCGCCTGGACTTGCCGTTATTTTAGTTGGAGCAGATCCTGCCTCACAAATTTACGTAAATAACAAGCGACAAGCATGTGAAAAAACTGGGATCAAATCATTTTCTTATGATTTACCTACATCAACGACCCAAGAAGAATTATTATTTTTAATTGCCGATTTAAATAGAAATCCAGAAGTCGACGGCATTTTAGTGCAATTACCTTTGCCGAATCACATTGATCAAAATATTATTGTAGAAGCTATTTCTATTCATAAAGATGTCGATGGCTTTCATCCTTATTCTTTAGGTAGATTAGTTCAACGCCGCCCATTATTACGCCCCTGCACACCATTTGGTGTTATCACATTATTGAATCGTTATAACATACCCCTAGAATCAAGAAATGCTGTTGTGATTGGCGCATCAAACAATGTTGGTCGCCCGATGGCATTAGAATTGTTATTAGCTGCAGCCACGGTCACTACCTGTCATCGATTTACTATAGATTTAGAAAACCATGTAAAAAGAGCTGATATTTTAGTTGTGGCAACTGGAAAACGTGATGTAGTAAAAAGTGAATGGATAAAACCAGGCTCAGTGGTTGTTGATATTGGCATACATCGACTTGAAGACGGCAGCATTTGTGGTGATATGGATTTTGAAACGGCCAAAGAACGTGCGGCTTGGATTACACCTGTACCTGGCGGAGTTGGACAAATGACAGTTGTGACACTGTTACAAAATACCTTATTTGCAGCCGAAAATTTCGATTCGACTCAATATATTAGACAATTAAAATAAATTCTAAAAATTTATGATATTGTTTTTATCACATTTGCTCAGACCCGCTGCATTTTGACAATCATTATTTGTGGTAAACACAGAGCTAATTCAGCTGGACGTATCGATATTTTAAACTTTTCGCCAAACCGTGCCTTGTGCAGTATCTTCTAGATTAACGCCCATTGCTGTTAATTTTGCACGTACTTCATCTGCCAACGCCCAGTTTTTTTCAGCTCTTGCCTTATTTCGCTGCGTAATCAAATGTTCGATTTTTTGCACTTCTGCTGTGGAAATACTGCCTTTTAAAAAGCTATCCGGATCTTGTTGCAAAACCCCAAACACATTGGTTAATTTTCTTAATATACCGGCTAATTCACCAGATTTCTGCACATCGTCACTTTTGTAACGATTAATTTCATGTGCTAATTCAAATAAAATTCCTAGTGCTTCTGGAGTATTAAAATCATCATCCAAAACTTGATTAAAGCGGTTTTCGTAATCACTGCAGTTAGTTGAAGGAATAATCACAACATCACGCAAGGCATTATATAAACGTGCCAATGCCGCAGCAGCCGCCGTCACCGTTTCCTCTGAATAATTAATTGGACTACGATAGTGGCTAGAAAGCATAAAAAATCGAATCACTTCGCCAGAAAACTTTTCTAACACTTCGCGGATGGTGAAAAAATTCCCTAAAGACTTTGACATTTTTTCATCGTTAATTTGCACTAAACCCGCATGCATCCAATAATTAGCGAATGGTTTGCCAGTCGCCGCTTCTGATTGTGCTATTTCATTTTCATGGTGTGGGAATTTTAAATCTAAACCACCCCCATGAATATCAAATGTAGGGCCAAATGCTTTAGTTGACATAGCTGAACATTCAATGTGCCAACCAGGTCGGCCTTTGCCCCAGGGCGAATCCCAAAAAGGCTCCCCTACTTTAGCCGCTTTCCATAATACAAAATCAAGTGGATCCTCCTTGGCTTCATTCGCTTCAATACGCGCACCTACTTGCAAATCTTCAATGGTTTTATGACTCAATTTGCCGTAATCTTTAAAACTACGAACTCGATAATACACGTCTCCATTTTCTGCTTTGTAAGCAACACCAGTTTTGATTAAGGTTTCAGTCATTGTAATAATTTCAGTAATATGTTCAGTTGCTTTAGGTTCATGATTAGGTCTTAAAATACCCAGTCTTTCAGCATCTTCATCTTGGGCGATGATGAAACGTTCCGCCAATGTTTTATAGTCTTCACTATTTTCATTCGCTCGGTTAATAATTTTATCGTCAATGTCAGTGATGTTTCTTACATAATTAACGTTATATCCTCGGGAACGCCAATAACGCGTAATAAAGTCAAATGTCAACATCGAACGGGCATGGCCAATATGGCAATAGTCATAAACCGTATTGCCACAAACATAAAGATTGATTTCTTGTGGTTTTATAGGAACAAACTCTTCTTTTTGTTTTGTTAAACTATTATATAATTTCATAAGGTTTTATTATTTGCTTGAATTTAACTTATTATACTGTTTAGATTAGCTAAAATAAAGTTAGGGTAACTATTCGCACTAGAGAGGAACATCCAGCTAACGTTAGCATGGATACACAAAATGAGCATTTATTTTATTTCAGACTTACATCTCAATGAACAATCCCAAGAAATCACTCAAAAATTTACCGATTTCTTGTATGGGCTCCCTAAAGATACCCAGGCTCTTTATATTTTAGGCGATTTATTTGAAGTCTGGATCGGTGATGATGAAAATACTGCATTTCAACAAAAAATTGCTTGTCTCTTGAAAACAGCTAGCCAAATATTCCCTATTTACTTTATGCCAGGCAATCGTGACTTTTTATTAGGTGAAAACTATTGTAAACAAAGCGGCATGATTTACCTTGAAGATCCAACTCTCATTGAAATAGATCATGTTTCCACGCTTTTAGTTCACGGTGATAGTTTATGTACTCATGATAAATTACATCAAGGTTATCGCAGAATTGTCAGAACAAAACTTTTCAAGAAAATATTTCTTGTGCTACCATTAGCTTTTCGGAAAATAATTGCTAGCCGAATGCGACAAAATAGCCAACGACGCAATCAAAAAATTTCAATGGAGTTGATGGATATTTCTTTTGATTCTCTAAAAAAAATCATGTCGGAATCCAATGTTAGTCAAATCATCTATGGTCATACTCACAGACCTTCTATCTTTTTCTTCACTCAAAATCAACAATTCAAAACAGTGTTTGTGTTAAGTGATTGGCATGAACAAGGCCATGCCTTACAGTTTATGGATGCTCACCATCACCAATCAATTTATTTTTAATCGACTATTATCACTACTTTGCCTTGAGCTTTCCCTGATTCAAATAAGACATGTGCATCCCGCACAGTTTCTAGAGTGAACTTGTGAGGATCAATCAATGGTCGTAGTTGCTTTTGATTAACAATTCCGCTAATTTTTTCTAATATCTTTCCATATTCTTCACGTCTCATATTATTCAATAATGGCAATAATGTGAAAATCACATGTAAACTGAGTCCTTTATTATGCATGACTGTCAAATCATGTGTTGATCGAGCTACAATTGTCACAACTGTTCCATTGATAGCAGCGGCTGCAAATGATCGATCTAAGTTAGGACCACCCACTGTATCAAATACGATATCAAAACCTCTGCCTTGTGTAAGTCGATTAACATAATCTTCAACCTGCTCTTCTTTCGCATTAATAATTTCATCTGCACCTAAGGATTTAGCCAAAGAAAAATCTTCCTGTTGCAGAACAGTTGTAGAAACTTTTGCACCACACCATTTTGCCAGTTGTACCGCAATGTGTCCTACACCTCCAATGCCACCATGGATTAAAATATGTTTATCTTTAGTTATTTTTGCTTTATTAAATAATGCTTCCCACGCGGTAATAGCGACTAACGGCAATGCTGCGGTCTCGGTCATAGAGAAAAAAGTAGGTTTTTTTGCGAGTAATTTTGCATCCGCAAGCATATATTCTGCTAAAGCACCTTTTGTTCCCCTAAGACCACCTGCGTAACCATAGACTTCATCGCCGACAGAAAAATTTTTCACATCTGGACTCACTGCTTCAATAATGCCTGCTACATCGCCTTGTAACACTGCAGGCATATCCGGAGCAATTGCAGTTAATGCTCCACTTCGAATTTTACAATCAATTGGGTTAACACTCGTAGCCTTTACCCGGATTAATACATGACCAGGAATAAGCTCACACTTCGGAATATTAATCAGCTTGAATACGTTAGGATCACCAAAGGTTTGGATAACTTGCGCTTTCATAATTTTATCTCTATATTTATTTTCAATGATCTTAATCATAATATTTTGTTTTTACAAGTACACACAAATTTGTGCTATACAATAAAAGTCATCTCATACCGAGTGCTACCCATAACATGGTTCACTCTACAATTATGTGAACTTGAAAATGACGCTGTTAGTGTGCGAACTGTATTTCCACAAGTACCTCCAAAACACTCAAGCGCTTCTAACAAATGCTTGCAAAATTTCAGTTTGATATTTTTCTTTGTGCACGATGATATAAAAATCCCTGGTTAATTTTAATGAAGGTACTTTTAATTCTATTAACTCTTTTCGCTTTAATGCATCAGTTACAGTTTCTCGAGAAAGACAACTAATTCCTAGCCCTAAACGTACTGCTTGTTTAATTGCTTCCGTATGGCCTAATTCTAAAAATGGGTTAATAGTTCCGCCTATGGACTTTTCAAATCGCTCTCGTGTGCCAGAACCTGCTTCTCGCAAAATCCATTTGCAACTATGAAGGTCATCTAGTGAAATTTTTTTCTTTTTGCTCAGTGGATGAGTGGGTGCGGCAATAATGATTAACTGATCTTTTTTCCACGGCATTACTACTATTTCTTCTGCAAAACAATGTCCCTCAATCATACCAATATCAATTTCAAATTGTAGTAATTGCGAAATGATTTGTTCGGTATTAGCCACGTTTAGACTAATCTTTGTATTCGGATGTCTATCAATAAAATCTCCAATTATTTTTGGTAACAAATAATTTCCTATTGTTGAACTAGCACCAATTTTTAAATATCCGCTTAACTCCCGAGCAGTTTTCGCTATCATTAAATTTTGTAATTCTTCAACTTGGTCTATAATATTAACTGCTTTATTCAAGAAAACTCGACCTCGCTCATTCAAAATGAGTCGCTTACCAAGTCGATCAAATAATGCGCCATTTAATTGATTTTCCAATGTGGCTAATGCCATACTGCAAGCAGATTGTGAAATAAATAACTTTGTAGCAGCATGACTCATATTTTCTTGCTTAGCCACAGCGATAAATATTTCTATCTGTTTAATAGTAATCTTCATATCAATTTATTTGATTAGTTATATTAAAATAATATATTTAACTTATAACAACTTTTATTAGATAATACAAATATATTATTTATAGAGAGAAATATCATGACCATTACATCGTTTGACTGGGCTATTGTTGGCGCGGGACCTGCAGGTTTAGCTGTAGTAGGAAAACTTATTGATCATGGCATAGATCCAAAGAAAATTGCCTGGATTGATCCCGAATTCAAAGTAGGTGATCTTGGTACTAAATGGCACAATGTTTCTAGTAATACTCGCGTTGGTCTTTTCATAAAGTTTTTGAATGGATGCTCTGCATTTAATTACCAATCAGTTGCAAAAAAATTTGAAATTGAGAAACTTGATCCTCTTAGTACTTGCCCATTATCAATTGCCGCTGCGCCATTGCAATGGATAACCAATCATCTAAAAGACAAGGTTAATTTATTTAATGGTAAAGTACAACAACTGAAGTTAGAAAATAGACTCTGGGAAATAACTTTAGCAAACAA
>JBGSLN010000053.1:0-18482 GCA_041740675.1 Gammaproteobacteria bacterium
CTGAAACAGGCGCAGGACAACATGGTGTCGCAACAGCAACTGTGACTGCAAAAATGGGGCTTAAATGCATTGTTTATATGGGTGCCGAAGACATTAAACGACAAGCTATTAATGTGTACCGAATGCGATTATTAGGCGCAGAAGTGATACCCGTGAATTCAGGTGGTAAAACGCTAAAAGATGCAGTGAACGAGGCATTACGTGATTGGGTTGCTCATGTGGATGATACATTTTATGTGATAGGTTCAGTGGTTGGTCCCCATCCTTATCCTAAAATGGTACGTGATTTTCAGTCGATTATCGGACAAGAGGCACGCGAACAAATATTAAAAGAAACTGGACGTTTACCATCGGCTATTATAGCGTGTGTTGGGGGCGGCTCGAATGCGATGGGGCTATTTTATCCATTTATTAATGACACCAGTGTACAAATTTATGGAGTAGAAGCGGGTGGGAAAGGCTTAGCAACAGGAAAACATGCTGCCCCCATTAGTATTGGCAAAAAAGGGATTTTACATGGTAGTAGAACTTATTTGATGTCAGATGCAGATGGACAAATTATTGAACCTTATTCCATTTCTGCTGGATTAGATTATCCGGGTAAGGGACCTGAACATGCATTACTAAATGAGATTGGCCGAGCAAACTATGTAAATATTACAGATGCAGAAGCATTGGTTGCGTTTCATCAGCTAACTCGTATGGAAGGGATCATTCCAGCGTTAGAATCCAGTCATGCATTAGCTTATGCAGAGAAACTGGCAAAAACGTTAAGTAAAGAGGATATACTTTTGGTTAACCTGTCTGGGCGTGGAGATAAAGATGTTCATACAATAGCAGATTTGGAAGGAATACACCTATGAACCGAATCATAAAAAAATTTGCAGAATTAAAAAAAGAAGAACGTAAAGCATTAATTCCGTATATTACAGCAGGCGATCCCTCGTCTGTGATGACAATAGCTATCATGCAGCAATTGGTGGCAAATGGGGCTGATATTTTAGAATTAGGAATGGCATTTTCTGATCCTGTTGCTGATGGCCTAGTAATCCAAGCAGCGCACCAACGAGCTCTACGAGCAGGGATGACCTTGAATAAATTATTCGAACTTGTTGAAGAATTTCGTAAAGTTGATCAACAAACACCGATTGTATTGATGAGTTATATTAATCCTATTGAAACTATGGGCTACGACAATTTTGTCAATAAATTAGAGAAAGCCAGTATTGATGGTGTATTGTTAGTTGATTTACCATTGGAAGAGGGAAAACCCCTTATTAATGACTTAAAAGCCAAATTAATAACACCTATTTTCTTAATAGCACCCACAACTTCTATTGAACGTGCTAAAACTATTTCACAAAAAGCGAGTGGTTTTTTGTATGTAGTATCATTAAAAGGTGTTACTGGTTCTAATGTATTAGATGTTTCAAGCATTGAAAAACAAGTTAGTCAAATTAAGCAGCATACTGATGTGCCCATTGCGATAGGCTTTGGAATTCGAGATGGAAAATCTGCAGCTGCAGTCACTAAATTTGCTGATGCGGTAATTGTGGGTAGTGCTTATGTTTCTTTGATTGAACAAAATATTAATAATAAAGATGTCATGCTTAGACAAATTGGCAGTTTAACTCAAGAATTACGTGCTGCAATTGATAATTAACACTGGTAAAATAGTGCAAGATAGCCCGGAGCAGTGAAGCGAGTCTAGGGCAATATTTCTATGGTTTTCCCGCACACGCTTCGGTTTTGTGGACTTCGGGATTTAGGTTGGCAAATGAATAGGTGAGAAGATGAGTTGGCTAAAAAAATTATTGCCCTCAAAAATTGTGACTGAAACAGAAAAAAAGAAAGGGGTGCCTGAAGGTTTGTGGTCCAAATGCAATGAATGTCAGTCAGTGTTATTTCGAGCTGATTTAGAACGACATTTGAATGTGTGTCCAAAGTGTGATTATCATCAACGAATTGATGCGCGCATGCGATTAGAAAACTTTTTAGATAAAAATTCTTGGGAAGAAATTGGTGCGTCAGTTGAAGCGATAGATCGGCTAAAATTTCGTGATAGTAAAAAGTATAAAGATCGTATTTCTGCTGCACAGAAGAAAACAGGCGAAACAGAAGCGCTCTTGGTTTACAATGGTAAACTACATGAAATGCCTGTCGTTGCAGCATCTTTTAATTTTATGTATCTCGGCGGTTCTATGGGAACAGCTGTAGGCGAACGATTCGTGCAAGGTGTACATACAAGCATAGCCAAAGAGATTCCTTTTATTTGTTTCTCTGCAAGTGGCGGTGCACGGATGTATGAAGGTTTATTTTCATTATTGCAAATGGCAAAGACCAGTGCTGCATTAATGCGATTAGCAGAAGCAAAACTACCGTATATTTCAATACTTACCGACCCAACGACCGGCGGAGTTTCTGCCAGCTTAGCAACACTCGGCGATATCATTATTGCTGAACCTCGGGCGTTGATTGGATTTACCGGTCCTCGTGTGATTGAACAGACCGTGCGACAAAGTTTACCTGAAGGTTTTCAACGAAGTGAGTTTTTATTAGAACATGGTGCAATTGATTTAATTTGTGATCGGCGACAAATGCGCGACACCGTTGCAGATTTATTGTCAAAATTAACGCATAAAGCATTCGTTAAACCCAAAGAAGAACAAAAAGTATAAAAATAAGTGGGCAGCACAGCTGAGTGCACAACAACGCTACCCCTCAATATATAAAGACGAACTGCGAAGAGTATATATGGAAACTATTAATCCTTTACAAGCCCAACTAAAAGATTTTCAAGAACGCAGCCAAATTCTTTGGGGGTATCTTTGACGTTGATAGTAAAAAAGAACGTCTAATGGAAGTTAATCGTGAATTAGAAAACCCAACGATTTGGAATGATGCAGCAAAAGCACAAGATTTAGGTAAAGAACGAGCCAAATTAGAGCAAATTGTTAATAAAATGCAACAATTAAAAACAGCATTAGTTGATCTACAAGATTTATTGGACTTAGCAGCAACGGAAGAAGACAGCGATCTCGTTAAAGAAATTTCTCGAGAATTAACTACGCAAGACACAATATTATCGCAACTCGAATTTCAGCGGATGTTTTCTGGAGAACTTGATGCGAATAATGCATTTTTCGATATCCAAGCGGGCTCCGGTGGTACAGAAGCGCAAGATTGGGCAGAAATGTTATTAAGAATGTACTTGCGTTGGGGCGATCAGCACGGTTTTAAAACTGAATTACAAGAAGTTTCACCTGGCGAAGTGGCAGGCATTAAAAGCGCATCGATAAAATTTACGGGTGCTTATGCTTATGGTTGGTTGCGAACTGAGTCTGGCGTGCATCGATTAGTGCGAAAATCTCCATTTGATTCTGGTAATCGCAGACACACATCATTTGCTGCGGTATTTGTTTCCCCAGAAGTTGATGAAAGTATTGAAATTGAAATTAACCCTGCTGATTTACGCATAGATACTTATCGTGCGAGTGGTGCTGGCGGCCAACATGTTAATCGAACTGATTCTGCGGTACGAATTACCCATATGCCTTCTGGAATCGTCGTACAATGTCAAAGCCAACGTTCACAACATCAAAATAAAGCAAGCGCAATGGATCAATTGCGAGCAAAATTATATGAAGTAGAGTTGCAAAGCCGCAATAAAGAAAAACAAGCCCTTGAAGCAAGTAAATCAGAAATTGGTTGGGGAAGTCAGATTCGATCCTATGTCTTAGATCAATCACGGATTACAGATTTGCGAACCCGTGTTGAAACAGGAAATACTCAAGCTGTGCTTGACGGCGATTTGGATAGGTTTATTATTGAGAGTTTAAAAAGTGGGGTTTAATAAACAAAAGTTTTTTTTGTGAATGTTCAACCTTGGCTTATAGCTAGACGTTCCCTTCTAGTACTAAATAATTACTGTCTTTCTTAAATTAACGAGAAAACTATGACAACAGATACCCAACAACCTGAATTAAATTTGAATGAGCAATTGGCACAGCGACGAGAAAAACTAACTGAGTTGCGAACAAAAGGCAATGCCTACCCTAATGATGTGAAGCCTGAACATTTTGCTGAACAGTTAATGAATGATTACGCAGAACTATCTGCTGAAGAATTAGAAGCAAAAAAAATCCAAGTAAAACTTGCAGGTCGTATTGTGATGCGCCGCTTAATGGGCAAAGCTAGTTTTATTCACATTCAAGACATGACGGGGAAATTCCAATTATACATTCGACAAGAAGAACTGCCCGAAGGTGTATTTGAAGATTATAAAAAATGGGATTTGGGTGATATAGTGGCTGCTAGTGGTTATTTATTTAAAACCAAAACTGGCGAATTGACTGCACGCTGTGATCAAATTCGTTTAATCACAAAATCATTGCGGCCATTGCCAGATAAATTCCATGGTTTAACTGATATTGAAGCGAAATATCGACAGCGCTATTTAGATCTAATTTCTAATGAAGAGTCACGAAATATTTTTAAATTACGGACAAAATTAGTTGCAGCAATTCGTGATTTTTTAACTGAGCGATTATTTATTGAAGTTGAAACACCAATGATGCAAGTATTAGCGGGTGGTGCAGTTGCGCGGCCTTTTATTACTCATCATAATGCATTAGATATGGATTTATATTTACGTATCGCTCCTGAATTATACTTAAAACGTTTAGTTGTTGGCGGATTTGAACGCGTGTTTGAAATCAATCGTAGTTTTCGCAATGAAGGTGTTTCAACTCGACATAATCCTGAATTTACGATGCTTGAATTTTATCAAGCCTATGCAACTTATGAAGATTTGATAAATTTAACTGAAGTTATGCTTAAGAACATCGCGGAAAAAGTACTACAAAAAACTGTAATTGTTTATCAAAATGCGACGATTGATTTCAGTAAACCATTTGCGCGTTTTACTGTGAAAGAATCAATTTTACATTTTAATCCAACTATCAAAGCAAGTGATTTAGATAATATTATTACTGCAACTGCAATTGCTGAAAAACTAGGTATTCCGATTCATAGTAATTATGGTCTTGGAAAAATTCAAGTCGAAATTTTCGAAAAAACTGTTGAAGAAAAATTAATTCAACCGACATTTATCATTGCCTATCCAACAGAAGTTTCTCCTTTAGCACGTAAAAATGATCATGATCCATTTATTACTGATAGATTTGAATTATTTATTGGTGGACGTGAAATTGCTAATGGATTTTCTGAGTTAAATGATCCAGATGATCAGTCAGAACGATTTAAGAAACAATTAGAAGCTAAAGCAGCAGGTGATGTTGAAGCGATGATGTACGATGAAGATTATATAACAGCACTTGAACATGGGATGCCTCCAACAGCAGGGGAAGGAATTGGTATAGATCGTTTAGTCATGCTTTTTACTGATGCGCCTTCTATTCGCGATGTGATTTTATTTCCTCACATGAGGCATTCTGTAAAATCTGCGGCAATTTAAATAAAGCATTTTCAAATGGGATCACTTGGATATTATCATAATATTCTTGCTGATCTCCGCCATATAATAAATATAATTTTGCTGTTGGATAATCAGTTGCAAAAGCTTTGAGAGCTGTGAGATCGCGTGGCTGTATTTTTCGTTTGCGTTTAATTTCAAATGCTATCAATCCTTTTTTACCATAAGCAATAAAGTCAACTTCTAGTTTATTGCTCGTTTGCCAGAAATAAAATTGATATCCTAATTCAAAATAATCATTAAATGCTTTTAAATGCTGCAAAAATAATGTTTCTAATGCTGCACCATCAATTTCGTCAGAAATATCTAAAGGACCTTTAGGACGAATCGAGCGATAGACCCCAGTATCAAAATAATAGAACTTTTGATGGGTAATCATTCGTCGTTTTGCTCGTTTAGAAAAAACGGGTAGTCGAAAACCAATCAATAAGTCTTCAAGAATATCAAAATAATTGCTAACAACCCTTCGTTCGAGTGATGCTTCTCTTGCTACCTCCGAATAATTGAGAACTTGTCCTTGAGAAAAACTAGCTGTTTCTAAAAAACGAGAAAACTCACCAAAATTTCTCGTGATTCCCTCTTGCAAAACTTCTTCACGTAAATAAGTGCTGATGTAAGTTTCAAGATATCTTTCTATTGAATCAGTCATATACACTTTCGGTAGTAAACCGTATTTTAGTGCTTTTTCAAGTGAAAAATCATTTTTCAATTCAAGGCAAGTCAAAGAGTGCATTCGATAATTTAGCGCTCTGCCTGCTAACAGATTTACTCCTTTGCGTTTTAAACTGCGAGCGCTTGAACCTGTTAATAGAAATCGAAATTTTTGAGATTCGATCAAACGATGCACTTCATTTAACAATGCAGGAATTTTTTGTACCTCATCAATAACAATCCAATTTTTAAAATGAGGAGGGATTAGATTTTGTAATCGTGAGGGATGCGCGACTAACTCAGCATAAAGATTGGTATTAAGTAAATCTAAATAAAGTGCTTTCGGTATATTGGCTTTTATCCACGAAGTTTTGCCTGTGCCTCTTGGTCCAAAAATAAAAATACTGTCTTTCTCATGAGCTGAAAGATTAAATAAACGTTGATAATTATGAGATTCGGCTGTCATATCTGCCAAAAGTTAGCTAGGATTATTACTTATAGTATAAAATTTTATGTAAATTGGCAATGATATTGACATAAATCTATGTAAATTGGCAATAGCATTGACATAAATACATAACTTTTGCGGTTATGTTTTAGAAAAAAAAGCTGCAGTCATTGACAGTATAACGAGTATTAACATAAATATCCCTAAACCCCATTGCTGATGAATTCCTAAATAACTGACAAGGAAACCAACGAATGATGCGGTAATAAATCGAGTGAAATTCAATAATGCAGCTGCTGTTCCTGCTATTTCAGAACAGGCTTGCATCGCCGCAGCAATTCCAACTGAATATACAATGGCTAGTCCAAGCATGATTATTAAAAAAGGCACCATGAATGTAGTTACACTGGGTAAGACAAGTTTTGAAAACAAAATCATTAAAATACTGCCCAGTAACAACGTTAAGAAGCCGTAGTTTAATAATTTTTCTTTGGAAAATTTAACTGCATAACTTTTAACAAACAAGCCACCCAGAGCAAATGTTCCTCCAGCAACGGCATATAATAAACCAAACTGTTGGGTGTTTAAATGTAGACCTTTGATAAAAAAAATAGGGGCGGCAACAAGAAAGATCATAAAAGTTGGATATGCAAGTGCCACGCTTAAGTTATAAGAAATATAAGTAGGTAAGGAAAGTAATTGCAAATAATTTCGAAACATTTTCTTGATTGAAAGAGCATCTTTTTGTAAAACTTTGATGCTCTCTGGCAGTTTAAAAAAAATTCCTAACAACATGAGGCTACTTAATAATCCTAGTAAAATAAAACTAGAACGCCAATTAAACCATGCTTGTAAATAGCCGCCTAAGGTTGGAGAAATGATTGCGGCTATACCAAGAGCAGTTGTTATTTGAGCCATTAATTGTGTGCTTTTTTCACCTTCAAAAAGATCACGAATCACAGCATAGGCAGTTACTATTCCAGCACAGGCACCAAAAGATTGTAATATTCGACCAAAAATAATCAGATAAATGTTACCAGAGAAAATGCAAAACAAGGTTCCTAAAATATAAACAGTAAGTCCTGTTAAAATAACCGGGCGACGGCCAAAACGATCCGAAGCCGGACCAATTATTAACTGACCCAATGAGAGACCAAGAAAAAATGCTGTGATGGTAGTTTGTACTAAATGCATAGAGACGTGCAATGAAGCAGCCATTTTTGGCAAGCCAGAAATATAAATATCAGTTGACATACCCCCTAAAGCTGACATTGCAATAATTAGTATCTGTAACAGCATATATTATTTTATGTAAATTCGATTGTTTGATGATACATGATTGTTTGTGGTTTGTCGTTTTCTTGTGTGCGAAATAGCTCACAAGAAAAGTAGAGATTTACTAATATGCAAAATTATTGGGATTGGTATAATACACTCATACGCTAGTAATGCCTCAGACTAGCGTACCAAACAAACCTCAGGGAGAGGTTCTTTTAGACTAACGGATCTGGTCTAAAGATAGGGAAATTGTATAAGGCATTTGATACCTGGGTCCAGGGATGGGCCCAGGTATTTTTTTGTCTTGAATTATCTTACTTTTAGGTTATCCTTACCTCATGAGTTTTGACAATAAAGTCTAACAAGGGTTACAAAAAAGTCGAAACAGTTTAGCAAAAGAGGCAAAAAAGCTATTTAGCTTTTTTTGTAAGTACTGTTAGAGTTAGAGGAATACAAATATATGCCTAGAATTATTCAAGTAACAGGTCGAGAAGTAATGGACTCTAGAGGAAATCCAACAGTAGAAGCCGATATCTATACTGCAAATGGAAATTTTGGTCGTGCTTGCGCACCTTCTGGAGCCTCAACGGGTAGTCGTGAAGCATTAGAGTTACGTGATGGAGATTCACATCGTTATGCTGGTAAGGGTGTGTTAAAAACAGTTGAGCACATTAATACTGAAATTCGGCAAGCAATATTAGGCCAAAATGTGTGTGATCAAGAAGATATTGATACTTTGATGATGCAATTGGATGGCACCTCTAATAAAAGCCGTTTAGGGGCGAATGCAATATTAGCAGTATCTTTGGCAACCGCAAAAGCTGCAGCAAATGTAGAAAGAAAACCTTTATATCGCTATTTAGATTCTGATTCATTTATGTTGCCTGTACCCATGATGAATATTATAAATGGCGGTGCGCATGCGGATAACAACTTAGACTTTCAAGAATTTATGATTATCCCTGCGGGCGCTCCCACATTTTCAGAATCATTACGTTATGGTGTGGAAGTATTTCATACTCTGAAAAAGTTATTAATTAAAAACAACTTAAATACAGCAGTAGGGGATGAAGGAGGATTTGCTCCGAATATTAATA
The DNA here is from genome assembly GCA_041740675.1 of Gammaproteobacteria bacterium. Classification (GTDB taxonomy): domain Bacteria; phylum Pseudomonadota; class Gammaproteobacteria; order JBGSLN01; family JBGSLN01; genus JBGSLN01. The sequence continues at coordinate 8,969 of JBGSLN010000053.1, forward strand.
CTAATCGACGAGTGCTGGATTTGATTTTAGAAGCTATAGCAAAAAGTGGCTATCAAGCAGGACGCGATATTTATATAGGTCTTGATGTTGCAAGCTCAGAATTTTGTCGTGATGGATTTTATCATCTGACTTCAGAAAAAAAAGTGTTAAGCTCAGCAGAATTTACAGACTATTTGACGGCTTTGACAGTTGATTATCCGATCATTAGTATTGAAGATGGCATGGCTGAAAATGATTGGTCGGGTTGGAAATTATTGACAACTAAACTTGGAGGTTCTTGTCAATTAGTTGGTGATGATTTGTTCGTAACTAATACTGAACTGTTAGATAAAGGCATTAATGAACATGCAGCAAATGCTATTTTAATTAAACCTAATCAGATTGGAACATTGACAGAAACCATTGCTGCGATTGGTTTAGCTAAAAGTGCAAACTATGCAACAATTATTTCACATCGTTCGGGAGAAACTGAAGATACAACCATTGCAGATTTAGCAGTAGGTACTTCAGCTGGCCAAATCAAAACAGGTTCGCTTTGTCGATCTGATCGAATGGCTAAATATAATCAATTATTGCGGATCGAAGCTGAGCTCGGAAATAAAGCAAATTATGCGGGTGTCAATGTATTTGAGAATTTATAAGAAATGGCTAAATATTTTATTATTGGACTGTTACTTTTAATTTTTGGAGGCTTGCAATATCGGCTTTGGTTTGATCAGTCTGGTGTCCAAGACACATTACAATTAAAAAAAGCTATCAAATCACAACAACAAAATAATCAACAAATGCAATTGCGAAATCAATCCTTAATTGCTGAAGTAAAAGATTTAAAGCATGGACAGCAAGCCATTGAAGAACATGCTCGTTCAGAGTTGGGAATGATTAAACAAGGCGAGCAGTTTTATCAAATTGCCGAACCTACTTCTAAAACCCATTCAAAATTAGCCCAATAGATTATCGCACTCTGATAGGCTTTAAATTTTATTGCGCTTATGAAAACAAAAGGGATATTTCATTTATCTTTTTTTGTCTCAATGTAAGCCCTTATATATTTTGGCACATAAGGGGGTTCAATATTGCTCTTACTGGTATCTAAATATCCTTGATAAGACGGAAGTGTATTTGCAGTATCTTGAGAACAATAAACAGTATCTTTCGGAAAATATTCAAATAATAATTGAACTTTTCCAGCGATTTCTTTTCCTGCTATATCAGCAATTAATTCCAAAGCTAAATCAATGCCACTTGAAATGCCGCCAGCCGTCCATACATTACCATATTTTACAACTCGATCTTCAATTACTATTACATCACCAAAACTTTGCAATTCTGGCATTGCACGCCAATAGGTTGTTGCGGCTTTGTTTTTTAATATTCCGGCTTTATGTAATAGGAACATACCTGTACATATGGAAATAATATATTGATTATGTTGGGCCTGCTTTTTTATAAAACTAATAATTTTGTCATTATTAACTTGTATTAAACGGCCAGGCCCACCAGCAATGATCAGATAATCCAGGTTTGGACAATGCTCAAAATCGATATGGGCTTTAACGATAATATTATTATCACATTGGATGTATGCGCCATTTTCAGAAACAAGATACATGTCAATAGGCGCATTTAGTACCTTTTTCCAAAGAGATAATACTTCCCAAGGACCAATAAAATCCATTGGTTGGACATTATCATAGATCAAGATACCTAAAGTTTTATTCATAAATATCGCTTAAAAGAGTTGTCATAGATCTTCTTTATTTCCACTTTCTTTGGGTATAAAATATGCAGCACATATTAAAGTTTAGAGATAAGTATGTCACGTGATACAGGTAAGTTAAAGAAATTTTTTCTTTGAGCTATAATCAGTAATATTTTAGAAGGGTATCTGATTTAATTCATTTTAATGCCCATATTGCAATCTCAAGTTTTTATCTAATATTCTCTTGTTTAGTCATACTGCTAATCATTGTCTTTTTACGAGCAATTCATAAAATTTTAACATTAATAGAGGCATAAAGTGATGAATCGAAGTGCTGTTATTACAGGGGCCGCTAGGGGTATTGGATTTGCTATTGCAAAAAAATGCTTATTGCAAAATATTGATGTTATTGCTGTAGATATTAATATAAATGCATTGAAGCAAGCAGAGCAAGAATTACAGCAATTTGGCAAAATAACTACATTTTCTGTTGACCTCTCTATCGAAAAAAAAGTGCAAGAATTTGCAAACACAGTGTTGCACACTTCCAGTGTACCACACTATTTATTTAATAACGCTGGCATCGGCGGAGATATGTTGCCTGTTTGGCAGCAAGACACGGAAAAATTCAAGCAAGTTATGGACGTTAATTTTTACAGTGCTTTTTATTTAATAAAAGCATTTTTGCCTGCCATGTTAGAAAATAAAATTACTGGTAAGATTATTAATATTGCTTCAATGGCGAGTTTTTATACGGCCCCATTAATTAATAGTTATGTTATTTCAAAGCATAGCATAATGGCACTGAGTGAATGTTTATATCATGATTTGCAAGCAATTGACGCTAATATTCAAGTTGCAGTTGTTTGTCCGGGAGGAGTAAGAACTTCAATATTAGATGAAAATTTACAGTCAGCAGGACAATATGAAACAGTTTTAAAAAATTTAAATGATAATAGCCGAAATTTTGTAATTAAATTTGCGAAATTGATTAAAAAAGGTATGTCGGCTGATACAGTAGCTGAGATTATTTTTGCTGGAATTGATCAAAAGCAATTTTATATTTTCACCCATCCAGACATGATTGAGATTGTTACACAACGGTTTGCAGCAATTATAGAAGGCCAAAAGCCACAGACATTGAATATATAACAAGAATTTGTAGAGTTTGCGGTTACACTCAAAGTGTGACATAGTATATTCAAAATTATTAAAGAAGTCTAATACCGCAATTTGGATGCGACGAATTTAACTCAAACAGAGGGACATGTAATGCTTGAAATATCTTCTATTGCAGTAGGTCTCGAATCTATTCTGCAAAATATAGCTACTGTAGAATGGAAAAAATCAAATCCGAACAAAAAGATAGACGATGAAAGTGAAATTAAACCTAAGAAACTTAGTCAATTAACAGAGGGTGATCGGCAAAGAATTTTCAGTCTTCCTGCTCCTCCTTATGATCCTCTTTCTAAAAAGTTACAAGATGAATTGTATCGGTTATCAAAAGAATTATTACAAGACGTAACTCAGGAACATCTTGAGCCAAGTTCAAATTTTGCCTCTGTTAAAAAGGCACAAACAATTATTTCAGCTAAAATCGAAGGATTTAATCAATCTCTTGTCGATAGAAAATTTTGGCAGCAACAAGATCTTAGTTCATCTGAACAGCTTAAATGTGAACGCAATATTCAAAGAGCATTTATGTTTTTTATTATACCTGCCATGTATCATCTCGCTGATGAGGAATCACAAAATTCTAAACGTAAAAAAATTCAATATGATGAAAACCAGAGAGTTATGATAGAGTATTTGAAGGAGATTAGTAAAAAAGATAAAAATCAAAATTATCTAACCTGTGATCAGTTAATAAATATTTTTATTGAAAAATTAATAATTAGCTGCTTAAGTGATTTTACTGCAGACTTAGTCGTTTTAAAACAAAGCAAATTACAAGAAAAAACTTTAAAAAGAATACATGACGATACCTCTTATAAGATATTAGCAAAGTTAGGGGATTCTGTCGTTGAGTCTATTACTAAAATTATACAAACGGTTTTTGGAAAAGATAAAGAGTTTAAATTTGAAGTGTCAAAAACAGATCCACATGTTTATAATACTTATAAATATGTCGTTTTAGGAATGTTAAAAAAAAATATTGATGGTGAGCCAGGCAATCTGAAATGTTTGAAGCAAATAGCAAAAAATATTCAAAATGCAAATTTATTACAACAAATAATAGCTGAATTTATTGACTATATTGAGTCTAATTTAGATACAACATTAACTTCAGTTATAAGAGAAAAATTAATTGAAACGGGGCGATATTGTATCGCATGCATTGTAAAAGAAAAAATTATAGCGAGTGATATAACAACGATGTTATTACAGAGGCTTGAATTACTATCTCCAAAATCCCAATTATCAGATAAAGTGAAAGGACACTCCACAATGGAAATACTGTCTATAATTGAAAAAAAAGAGAGTATTCCACCGCAACAGAGATCATCAGTTACTCTAGATACGACGAAAGAAAATTCAACTAAGCCTAACTCGGAAAGCAATTTTTTTTTAAAAGGAAATGAAGTTAGAAAAATACCTCAAAATAGATGGTCTATAGGGGATTTGCTAGATCAAACTTTTTTATCAAAACTGAAGAGAAGGTCTGTTAAGAGTAGTCAATTGGAATTACCAGAGACGCTAGAAATCACTGAAAACACTTTACCACTACAATTCGATGATTCATCAAAAAAAACAATGTAATGCACAAGTCTATACTTGATTTCTACTATAAATAAAAAGCATGCAAACGTATGTGTGATGAAGAAAGTCTTCATAAAAAAATCATTTTATCCAATAACTCTTTGGGGGGATCTTGCGCCCATAGACTTAAAATAAAACCACCATCACCCGACCCCGTTGGTTTAGCAGCAAGGGCTCCGGCTTGTTTTAAGGTATTGATATGGTTCTCAACAATTCCTTCACATAACCCCCAAGCTTTAAAACATTGATGACTTTGATTAATGGCCTTTGCTAATAAATTTAATGCTGATTTTTCAGTACTTGCTAAAGCTTTTTCTGCGAGTTGAACAGATTCAGCCATTTCAACATCAATCTTTGCTGCTTTTTTAGGATCTTGATCCCATTTTTCTTTAACTTTTTTCACACAGCGGGAAGTAGCAGAAGGTTTTTCAGAAAATGATAAATACCATTTGGGTTGCCAAGCTTGTTTCACTGCATGCATTGCACCACTGCGAGAAAAATAAATACCAGAACCCGCAATAGCTGCAGCAATATCTGCACCACTACTCTCACCATGAAATAAATTTTCAAGTTGGCGAGAAAATTCAAACAAATTGGCTTCAGCAAAATCGCCTAATTGTTGCAACCAACGACCCACAGCTACACCCAATGCACCTGAAGCACCCATACCTGCTCCCACGGGAACATTATTTTCAATTAATAATTTTCCATGTAAATGATGATGTTGAATGTCTAGAATTTCAATTGCTCGTTCTAACGCACTCCAAAATAATAATTGAATTTCTTCAGCAAAATTGCCAGAAAATTCAGCACGAATTTCAACTTCAGTAGAATAATATGCAAGCTCAAGCTTTTTTGTCTTTACAGGAAAAATGATAGCAGGATGTCCACGTAATACTGCATGTTCACCTGATAATATCCACTTTCCAAACAGTGTCGTTTTATATGTAGTTTTATTCATAATTTTTTATCACTGCAAATTCTGATTTCATCAACTCTTGAATAGTATCCGCTAAAGCTCTTTGATCTTCACGATATAATAAGTGCACATTAGGCCCCGCGTCCATTGTTACTATAGGGCCATCATCATGTTTTTCCCATAAGTTTCGAATAGAGTTAATTACTTTTAAGCTGAGGTCTGTCATATAACCAAATGGTTTTGCCGAGGTTTCAAACAAAGAATGCATGTCCCAAACTTCTTGCCAGCACAGAATGTAACTTTGTTTCCAGTGTTTATTAACTAGAGCAAGTAGTAACTCCTCTAATCTTTGTTCACTTCGTTCTTTTCGATGAAGGTATAAAGCACTTGATTGAACGAGCTTATGGGCTTCTGAAGAAGAAATTAGTTTTTTCTCATTATTGATCACAATAACTTGATGTAATAATTTTTGAAAAGGCAACTCAATTTGTTTTACGGTGTTTTCGTGCCAAATGCACCAAGGTTCATAAAATGATCGACAAGATGAACCTGAACCTAACTGACTCAATCCTGCCATTTCTACAGTAGATAATGCAGGGAGTTGCTTGATTTCAGCAATTGCTAAACATGCAGCTTTGGTTAATGCAGCATAGCTAGAAGCTGAACTTGCTAAACCACAATCAGCCGGAAAATTATTAGCAGATTTTATTAAAAAATTAATATTACAGACGAAATGATCTTTCAGTAATTTTAGATGTTTCAAGAATCGTAATTTGCCCGTTTCTGAAAGTTGCATGGGATAACTATTTTTAATGTTCAGAGGCTGCCAAATATCAGAATCTCCGGCACTAATTTCAACTTCTACAAATGTGCGGCAATGATCTAGTGTGTATGACAAAGAGGCATTTAATGGAAGATTTTTGTTTCCATCTAATTTTCCCATATATTTAATTAGGGCAATATTTGCTGGGGCACTAGCTGACCATTTCATCGACGTCTCTATCTTAAAGTTTAATATATGTTACTCGTCTGGTTGTTCGCAATATAAGTTAAATTGAACTGTTTGCAAAGGTTTTTTATTAATGCAGTTTTATTTTTTTTTGTAATTAATAATAAAGTATCAGCGCCCATTGCCCCACATCCTTTTGCGGCTACTATTTCAGGCTGAGTGTTAAAATTTTTAATTAACTTGAAAGTAGTATCAGCAACCAAACCTAGTTTTTTCAATTCATGCTGATATTGGTTGATTGCTTCGCAAAAATGAGCACAATTGCTAAGCTCGAAGGCTTTCTTTGCATCTTTAAAGATATTCTCTAACATAGAAGTGTTTAGATTTTCTAAATTTGCTAGATGAGTATGTGTGGTAAGTTTGTTATTGGTGTGTACAATGTGGAATTCGAAATTAGGAAAAGGCCATTGTAATTTAGTTACTTCTAATGTGAGTTTGTTCACATAACAAATTCCACCAATGGTTTGTGCTAATAAGTCAGCGCCAGATGGCATAGTTCCTTGACCACTCCAAGCATATTTTAGATAATAATTGATTAAAGAAATAAGTGACGGATTCATGAACTGAGGATGTTGTTTTTGCTGTAATAATTGATACGTTAAGAGAAATTGGGCCGTTGATGCCCCAAAGCCGCCCAATTCTTTATAGGGATCAATGAAGGTTAATTTATTGTGAGAGAATAAATTTATATGATCTCGGATTAATTTTCCCGCTGGTGAGTCCGGATGAATATTTATTAAAGAAAAAACAGCTGGTTCACACTGTAATCGAAAGCGCGGTTCTGTTGTAATAACATAGGCTTCGCCTCGCTGGGTGACATAATATTCACCCAATAAAAACGTTTTTCCTGGTGCGGATAATTCATGCACTTTCAAGTTCAATGCCAAGTTCTGGTTGTTGGGCACGAATTTCTTTTAAAGCATTAATAGCATGCGTCAAGGTTAATCGATTAGTTTCTTTTAAAATTCGTTCAAGATGTTTTTCAAGCAATGGAATTTCAGTTTGATTGGCACCAGCACATAAACTCAAATTAGAGATGTGTAATTTTAAATGGCCTTCGATGAAGCCAAATGTTACCAGAGCTGTAAGCGCTCCTAAGTTTTGTATTAATCCAACCGCAGCGATAATTCTTGCTAACTCATTAGCAGATTTAATACCTAACATATTTAAGCTTAATTGCGCAGTTGGATGCAGTTTTGTCATACCACCCACAATTCCAACGGTGATCGGTGCTGCAAATGTTCCAATTAATTCATTGTTAATATATTCCCAATTCGAAACAGCGCGATATTGTCCGTCTCTTGCAGCATAAGCATGTACAGCTGCTTCCACAGCTCGCCAATCATTTCCAGTCGCAATTACAATTGGATCAATTCCATTGAGAATACCTTTATTGTGTGTGGCTGCACGATAAGGATCTAGTTTAGCGAAAATCGAAGCTTCAACTATTTTCTTTGCTAATTCTGGATCAACATTTCGAATGAGGGCTTTTGATTTGATAATTTTACTATCATTCAAATTAGATAAAATACACATCGTGACAGTTTCACCCGTCAATTGTTCTAATGGTTTTTTTAAATATTCACATATTTGAATAATCATATTTGCGCCCATGGCATCACAAGTATCGATTAACAAATGAATCACCGCCATATCAAAGCCATCTTCACGTTGAATTTTGCGAACTTGAATATCTTTCACTCCACCACCTCTAGCGGCTAAGTTAATAGCGACATGGTGATTAGCATCAGCAATGAGTTGGTGATGATGGGCATTAATTTGCATGGTAAATTGTTCGAAGTTACGTACTTTAGCAAATTGAATTTGTCCTATGCTTTCTTGTCCAACAATTTCAGTTACGAGTTCTCCATTATCTCGAACCCATCGTGCATTTTTACTAGCCGCAGCTATGATCGAAGTTTCTTCAACTACCATAGGGATGACATAATCTTTACCATCTATACGAAAGTTAGTTGCAACTCCAAATGGCATTTGAAAATAACCAATAACATTTTCCACAAATTTTTCAGCTAGAGTGATGGGAAGTGTTTCTTGCGCAAGTAAATGCATTGCTTCAATTTCAGATATGGCACCAATATCTACTAATCGTTGAATCCGATCATCTCTACTAAGTTTTGAAAAACCGTTAAAATATTGGCTTAAATCTTTAATTGCCATCGATGTGTCTCCATTAGAGCTGCAATATTTTTACTGCCCGTGCAAAATAAAGCTGTTTTTAATTGATATTCAAAGCATTGCATTACTTCAATGATAGATTCAATACTGTTAAGTGCTGCTTCAAGCATAGGTTTTGCGATGCCAATACGGTTAGCGCCGAGGGCTAAATATTTAGCAGCTGCTAAACCAGAGCGCACGCCACCAGATGCCCATACTTCGTAATTAGGTTGAACTGTGCGTGCATTTAAAATTGATTGAAGGGTACTGATGCCCCAGTTATTAAAACTTTCAGCAGTATGTTTTTGAATAAATGTTTCTGTTCGGTCACCCTCAATACGACCCCAATGTGTACCGCCAAATCCACTGACATCTACTGCCGCTACACCTAAACCACTTAACTTTTTTAAGGTTGTTTTGGAGAAACCGCAACCTGTTTCTTTAATAATCACAGGGATATGCAAAGATTGGCATACAGTTTCAATAGCTTGATAAGCGCCTGCAAATTGCGGTGTGCCCTCTGGTTGAATGCATTCTTGCAAAGGATTGCAATGAATAAAAAGAGCTTTAGCGTTGATATGGTCACATAATTTAATAATTGAATCTATTGGGTTAGAAATCGCTTGGGCAATACCAATGTTTCCATAAAGTTCAAGATTGGGAAAATTTTTGTTAATCTCTAGCCATTCAGTTGCTGCGTTGTCATCAAATAACTCCCGCCGTTGAGAGCCTACACCCATAGCCCAATCCATCTGCGCGCTTGCTTCAGCTAATCGAGCATTAATGCTGATGGCTCCTCGATGGCCTGCAGTCATAGAACTTACAAAAAAAGGGGTTCGATGTTTTTTGCCAAAAGAGTTGATTGAGAGGTCAATTGTTGCAAAATCTAAATCGGGGATGGCTTCATGGATCAATTCAAGTTGATCTAACTCATTCGATTGGCTTTGAT
>JBGSLN010000054.1:0-7504 GCA_041740675.1 Gammaproteobacteria bacterium
CCAACTAGCCCCACCCATAGCAAGTAAGGTTGCATCGCTTGAATGAGAAATTTCTCCAGATGGAGTACTAAAACGTAAAGCATTATGAACATCCCATCCTATCCAACGATGTCGGTGATGAAATATGACGCCAGTTTTGCGTAATCGTTGCAGCCAAGCACGCAGCAACGGTGCGGCTTTTTTTTCAATTGGAAAAATTCTATGTGAAGATCCAACAAAGGTTTTAATGCCTAGACTATGTACCCAGGTAATTAAATCCTCTGGAGTGAATCTTTTTAGCAAGGGTTCAATATAGCCACGACGCTGGTAATAGTTATCCAGAAAAGATTCTATGGGTTCGTCGTAAGTGATATTTAAACCGCCAATCCCTGCGCGTAAAAATTTTCGTGCCATAGTGGGCATAGCATCAAAAACATCAACTTTATAATTTTGTTTGGATAACACTTCCCCTGCCATTAAACCCGCAGGTCCCCCTCCAATGATGGCAATAGATTTTTTTTTCGGACCAGATGATAATTTCTTCATTTGATTTGAACTTAGCAAATTGCTGCAAGAATAGCGTAGATACTATATTCAACACAAGCTACAATTAATAAATCCTATTATTTACCATTCTCGAGGCAGCGATAAATGTATACTGAAAAATTATTCTCTTATGGCACATTGAAACTTGAAAAAGTACAAATTGCTACTTTTGGCCGCTCATTAACAGGTTCAATAGATGCTCTCTGTTATTATGTCTTGAAAAATTTACCCATTACCAATCCTGAAGTGATTGCTAAAAGTGGAATTGCTATTCATCCTGTTGCTACGTATACAGGATACGTACAGGATGAAATTCCGGGAATAGTATTTGATGTTTCTGCAGAAGAATTATTGGCTGCTGATAAGTATGAAGCAGCAGATTACAAACGAATATCCGTCCGATTAAAATCAGGCTTAGCAGCGTGGCTTTATGTGAGTCACTAGTCAGTTACTATAAAGCAACAAAAATTTATGTTTATCCTATATCGCTTTATCAAGTTTAAGGAAATCACTTAAAGTTGTGTGAGACATTGTCCATTCGATTATTTTAGACTATGCAATATAATCTTCTTTCAGTATAATTATCATAACTTAAATAAAAGTTATTCTTTAAATTAAGTTTACGCAGTGCAGGGAAACCTGTGGTAGTTTTTTACATAGAGGTAAATATTATGTCTGATCGATTATCTGGGAAAGTTAAATGGTTCAACAATAAAAAAGGCTACGGCTTTATTGCACAAGACGGTGGCGAAGATGTGTTTGTACATTATCGTCAAATTTTGGTGGATGGATTTAGAACTCTTCGAGAAGGGCAAGTGGTAGAATATTTGGTTAATCGTGGACCAAAAGGTCTACAGGCAGCTGAAGTTAAGTTGCTTAAAGAAGAAGCAGCAGCAGACGCTTATTAAAACATCTGAAGAATATTACAAAACGCTGCAATATAGCAGCGTTTTTTTAATTATACACGTACACCCGCACCCGCATATCGACTCATAGTACCTGCTGCATACCCTAACTCATAGGCACAGCCTTGTAATGATAGGCATGTAATTAACAAAATCATTATGCTGATTTTTTTCATAATTCTAATAATCCTAAACTCAATGCTTTCATGATTGATTGATATTTATTTCTAGTTTGCAATTTTCGATTCGCATTTTCAATATGAAATCCAACAGTTCTTGCAGTTATTTTTAATATTTCTGAAATTTCTTGTACATTTTTATTGTGCGCAGTTAATTGTAAACACTGTTTTTCACGCAAAGTTAAATCTACCGGATTTTCTGGCATTAATTCAAGTGCTAGATCAGTAATCTTTTGATGATAGAACATGCTTAATTGATGCAATATGTGTGGTAAATTGGCTTGTTTCTCAATTTGATCGGAAATATCGTCCGATTGTATCACCAAAATTGCAACCTCGCCTTTGGGATTATAAATTGGAATTGAAATACCGGTTGATAATCCGTAATCTAACGCTTCAGCAAACATTTTTTTTTCAGTGGCGCGCGCTCTTTTATATTCTTCACGTAAATCCCATTGCACTGGAATAATACTGGATCTAACTTTTTGGCCAATACTATCAACCGCTTCATAATCTTCTTTTATAAAATGATTATGCCATTGCTGTAAAGATTCAGAAGTATATTCATATTTTAATATTCGCGATGAATTGAAGCCCTTGCTATAAAACGTATAAGTAAATTCATTGCAATTTAGATTTATTAGAATTTCTCGAAAAACTCGATCCACCGCCTTTGCAGTTTTGGCATTTTGAATTTGTTCTATATAATTAATTAATAATTTCATCGTTATAATTATAACATTTCGTTGATGCATTTTCATGGTTGATTTTTTATAAAATTAAAGTATCTTATTCAAAATCACTCACTCAAGAACATCGATGACTACAAATTTTCTTTGGGGTATCTCCACCTCATCTTACCAACTCGAGGGTGCGACTCATCTAGACAAACGAGAAGCCTGTATTTGGGATATATTTGCAAAAGATTCTAATAAAATAGTTGATCAGAGTGATGGTTCGATTGCTTGTGATCATTATCATCGTTTCCCTGAAGATATTGCATTAATGCAGCAATTAGGTATTAAAGCTTATCGGTTTTCAAGTGCCTGGTCCCGAATCATTTCGGCAAATTATCGAGTCAATCCAAAAGGCCTTGCATTTTATGATCGTTTAACTGATACCTTGTTAGATCATGGTATTGAACCATGGCTGTGTCTTTATCATTGGGATTTACCGCAATTTTTGCAAGATAAGGGTGGTTGGGGCAATCGTGATATTTGCCAATATTATTGTGATTATGTTGAAATCATTGCACGTTGTGTAGGTGATCGTATCCATCGATTCATGATGTTTAATGAACCCAACGTGATTGCTTGGTTAGGACATCTGATAGGTATCCATGCTCCGGGCTTTACTCATGAAAATTTAGCTTATCGTGTCGCACATCATTTAAATTTAGCTCAAGGAATGGGATTACAATTGCTACGAGCTTTAAATTCAAAGTGGCAATTAGGAACTATTGTCAGTTTATCTTTATGTGAACCGATTGTTGATACGGATGAAAATATCGTTGCTACACAAGTGATGGATGCTTTATGGAATGGCAGTTTCTTGGATCCACTCTTTCATGGACGTTATCCTGCAATTCTGCAAAATGAATTTGCGCCACACATTGAAATAGATGATATGAAAATGATCCAGCAACCGATCGATTTTCTCGGTGTCAATTACTACACGACGACTTATGCCAAAGTGCCTGCAAAGGCCAATGATAATCATAGTCCTACTGTTAGCGATATTTGTAAGACAAAAAAAGCCGGACTGCCGATGGGTTCACGCACCTTTATGCACATGCCACCTGATTTGGTAAATACCACAGCAATGCAATGGGAAATTGCTCCAGCAGGTTTTTATCACTGGTTAATGAAACTAAAACATGATTATCATAATCCTCAAGTATATATTACTGAAAACGGTGCTGCATTCAATGATGATCATTGTATTGCTGATATGGTACAAGATGATGACCGCATTGAATTCTACGAAGTATATTTACAAGCATTGTTTAAAGCACGGGATGAAGGTGCAAATATCAAAGGTTTTTTTGCTTGGACTTTGTTAGATAATTTTGAATGGGGGGAAGGATATACGAAATATTTTGGATTGGTTCGAGTGAACCGCAAAACAATGCAACGCTCTCCAAAAAAATCGTTTTATTGGTATAAAAACTTTATTGCTGCTCATCAAAAACTTTGAGCCTTCCTAGCCCTTCTATTATCATTTTTGGATAAATATTTAGATAACATTTGAGTTAGTTGAAAAAGTTTTTGCAGAAATCTCTGCGTTTGACCACGAAGGCTGTTAAGAAAAATCCAGTTTTCTTGCAGTATTATCTTCTTTAGTAACAATTTTATCCTGGGCACCTAATTTATATACAGGAGTGCCAGAAGGGTGGAAAGTTGGACTCAGCTGTCTAGTAACAATTCCAAATTGACTAGGACTAGGAGTAGTACTAGGTTCAAGTCTGAAGCTAAAACTCAGCCTTCTGTAGTTGGTTGGAGTAACATTAGCTTTACTAGGCGACTCTTTGGAATTTTGGGTCACAGCATCAAATTGTGTTGTATTTTGTTTAGTAGGACTCTCCAGTAGTTTATATACGACTAACTGAGTACTATTCTGTACTACTTTTTGTTTGGAAGGATCCTCCACTCTGTCTGATTGTTTAGCATCTTCCTTTTCCTCTTCTTCTACATTCTCATGTTGCTCAGTAGAAGCCTTCACTATGATTGGATGATTGTCGGGGTCTATTGTGTTCTTATATTCTATAATTGATGTCTCTTGAAAAATTTGTACTACTGTAGCTAAGTTTTCCTTAGAACATGTTAATTTAATAGTATATGGCGCGGTTTTACTAACAGGTGTTATGCTGTTAACTATTTCTGTAATTGCATTTTCTAAAACTTTTTCGCTCTTTATTTCAGCTTGAGATTTAGCAGCCTTTAAATATTGTACTAAGAATTCATAAACGCTTTTTGCTCTATCCTCAGACAAACAAAAGGCCATTAATTCAACGTTGTTTCCTTCTTTTTTCATCTCCCAACGAACACGGTTAGGTTCCGTTTTTTTAGCAAAAAGACGTTGCCAAAAAGGTGGTTTTTTATCTGGTAAAATTCTTAAGTGATTTAATATTACTTTACCATCATTCGATAAACGTGTGGTTGGTGATGTCAGTTTTTCTAAATGATCAAGTAAGTCTACCTCAGATGGACCTAATTGCATCCGTGTTTTAAATACTTTCAACATTTTATTTCTAGTGGCAATTACATTGGCTTTTATTTCGGTTACTTTTTTTACATATCCTTTAAATACATCTGCGGCTTCATTATCTCCATCTTTCTTAGCCATAATTGCAAGATTATTGAAAGTGGCAATATAATCATCAAACATTCGTTCTTCGGCACCCTCGATACCTTTAATTTTAGCCTCAAGTTCGTTGGCAAATTCAGGATCTGGACAAGATTTTTTGTATTCTTCAATATACGCCTTAATAACATTCTCTATCGTGTTTTGTTCTTCCTCGGAAAATATTTTGTCTCGGTCATCTTTCGGTGTCATTTTATAGAAAAACAACATTCCCATCATCCGATCGCTTAGCCTTGTGTCATAGAATATAGAAATATTTTTAATAAAATCTTTTCCGGTCGCTTGCTCAAAACTAAAATCATCTGATAAAGTATTAACGATAGTATTTTTTTTACGATTTGTATGTCCAAAATCAAGACCAAAGAAACGATTTTCTAACTGACCTTTATTTCCTCCCGTATTTCCAACCGCATCAGGATCGTTCCCTTTAATAATGACGGCTAAATTAAAACCTAAATCTATAATGCTGTCTTCAGCATAATAACGTTCTCCTCCCGGTTCCTTAACAGGGATAGGGTTATTTTTTGAATCAGATTCAACTTTCAATAAATATTTTTCATGGCCTTGATCTCCAGCTATACTGCCTTGAAAAACATTCATTTTTAGTTCCCACTCAAAGGCAGGCATGATTTTAAGAGTACCACCACGATATTGGCTAAACAACAGCGCTGAACCTTGTGTTACCATTCCATTGTAATAACCTTGAAGATTGGCCATGTGTTCTTGAATCGCATTAAAATTCTCAGTCACAAGACTACCGACAGCATTCTTATATCCACCATAGCCTGCTAATCTAAAAAATCTTTTCACTCTAACATTTAATGGAATATGATTAGGATCTGTTATTTTTTCTTTTCCCTTAACAGTCGTTGTATTTGCTAATCGACTCAAGGGTGGTGCTACAGTATTGCGTGTAATACTGGGATCGTAATAATCCTGTTTTGGTAACCATAAAGCAAACTTTTCATACCCTTTATGTCGCGCTGAATCAGAAATAAAATTTAGAGCATTTGCAAAATTTTTGGCGGCTATTGGATTCTCCGTACAATATTTTTCAAATGCTTTTAAATCAACTGTCGACAAATTAGTACTATTAAATGCATTGAAATATTCAATTAATTGTTCATCAATTAAAAGTGTAACGCATTTTGATTGATCTTCAAATTGCTGCTGTCCTAAGCAAAAATTATTTTCAGATGTAATATCTCCCACGTTTGGAAGTTTAACTTCATCGACTACAATTAGTTGCTCTTGTTTAATAGATACACCCTTTCTATACTTCAAGAATAACATGTTTGCAAAATTCTTTGCATCTTCTGGATTTTTTCTGCAATAATTACAAAATGCTATTTGTTCTGGCTCTTTATTCTTTTCTTGGATCGTCTTATTAAGAAACGCTTCGAAATATTGAAATAATTGCTTATCGATCGGAACAGCCAAAAACTTCGGCTCTTGCCCTGCTTGTTCTGCTCTGATATGAAACAGGCTATCACCAATGATTTCGCCTATTTCATAATCTCTATCTCCACGTGGAGGTATTTTAATATACGTACCATTAATATCATTTATTTTTATTCTAATGATATTTGATTTTAATCCTTGGCATAAATCATCAATAAATTCGGGAGCAATTGCTTCTTTTATTTCTGATTCTTTGTTAACTTTGGGTATTTCTTCTTGTGATACCGTAGAATTTTCCTCAACATTGACCTTACCTTTTAATTTAAACTCAATTCGTGGATTAAGCTTTTGTATCAATGCAAGAATCGATTTATTTCCTTCATATGCATTTGCCAGTTTTTTTAACTGTTCTTCACTGAATTGCGGACTTGAAAGTTGTTTTTTAAACCTGTTAGCAAGATTAGTTGTCAACAGTTTTTCAGCAATTTTATCATTTCGAACTGCGCAAACTAACTCTACTATCAAATTTAAATAGCCTGTTCTTACTTCGCTTTCTGTTGCAGGATATTGTTGTTCTAAATATTCATAAATTGCCAAAGCCGCATTCGGATTATTTCGAATTGCGATTGCTAAATTAACAACTGCTTCTGAAAAAAGAGGAGGTTGCTCTAGTAGCTGTTCTTCATTTAATAGTTGCAAAGCATCCGTGAGAATTTTAACCAAGCTATGTTTTGTTGGTGCTATAGCAGCTTGCTGCTCCGGAAAAAAATAAGCTTTTAACTTTCCAACTTTATTTTGCTTTAAGGCATTAAACAGATTTGTCAATGCTTGAGCATTGCATTGTTTAATGATAGTTGCTGCTGGATCAGCTAATTTTAGTTCTTTAACTAGATCCGCACATTCATCAAAACGTTGGTTAAGGATTAAATAACAAATGTTTTCTTCATCGTTAATTAATTTTCTTCCTGTAGTGAAAATCCATTTTTTGTTAAAATTGTTCTTCTCAATTTTCAGTTTAGTGTCTGAAGAAAATTCGTTATAAATCTTTTTCGAAATTAATACATCGATAAACTCTTGTTTTTGATTATGCATTTGATACGGTTTCTCAAAATCTTTTTTCTGAAGTCCGGC
>JBGSLN010000055.1:0-2954 GCA_041740675.1 Gammaproteobacteria bacterium
CTCCCGAAGGCAATTATTTTATATAATGACATGAACCATTACAAACAGCCATGAAAAAATAATTTTTTAAAATCAAATGGTTAAGCTAAAAACTGTGTTCGCTGGAGTTGATAAAAGTTCATAACAATCCAACCAGCTTGCACTTCATTTGCACTTCAGATATGATTTATTCCACTCTTCTGATTAAGCAGTTTAGCTCCCAACTTAAACAACTTATTGGTGTGTGTAATGAAAGCTGAAATTACAAATCAATTATTAAAAGATATAAAACCACAAAGTCGACCGTATGATATTAGAGATCAAAGATTAAAAGGATTTATGGTACGAGTTAATACTTCTGGCAAGTTAATGTATATGTGTCAATTCGCCCGAGGCAAACGAATTACTATTGGAAAAATCGGAGTCATTACATTAGCTGCTGCTCGTGAAGAAGCAAGAAAAATTTTAGCTGATACTGTAAATGGAATTGATCCTCGTAAGACAAGAAATGTAAATGTAAGTAATACTGAAATGACTCTAAAAGAATTCATCGATCAAGAGTATAAACCATGGATAGAAATACATACAAGTACTGGAGTTGATACAATAGCTCGAATAAAAAGTAACTTTTTTAATAATTTTGGAAATAAGCCGTTAACCGAAATTACTCATCTACAAATTGAAAAATGGCGAACTGAGAGACTTAAAAAAGTTAAGAGAACAACTATTCATAGAGATACGAATGCCTTAAAAGCTGCATTTAATCGTGCTGTAAAATTGAAATTACTAAAGGCAAATCCTCTAGCGGAGCTTGAGCCACTCAAAACTGAGTATGATCCTATTATTCGCTACCTGGAAACTGAAGAAGAAATGAAACTTCGTAAAACTTTAAAAGATAGAGACGAAGGATTAAAAGCTGCTAGGCGAAGAACGAATACACATAGAAAACAACGCAACTTACCTCTTCTACCAGATTTAAATGATTGTGTCTACGCAGATTATTTACATCCAATGGTGTTATTGTCTATAAATACTGGAATTAGGAGAGGCGAGTTATTCAAACTTACATGGTGTGATATTAACTTTGATAGAGCAACTTTGCTTGCAAAAACTAGTAAATCCAAAAAGCACACTTACAAAGTGAGGTATATTCCTTTAAATAGCGAAGCTATGAAAGTATTAAAGGTATGGAATAAGCAATCTATTAAGCAAAATGAATTCGTCTTTATTAACGAGGAAACAGGAAAGCCTTTTACAACACTTAAAAAAGTGTGGAATACAATAAAAGAGAAAGCTAATCTAAAAAATTTTCGCTGGCATGATTTTCGCCATCACTTTGCTAGTAAGCTTGTTATGGCGGGTGTTGATCTTAATACAGTTCGAGAATTACTTGGGCATTCAGATATCAAAATGACCTTAAATTATGCTCACTTAGCCCCTGCACATAAGGCAAATGCTGTTGAGAAATTGATTTCTCTAAGAGATTAATTCCATATCTAGCATCAATATGGGCTTTGGAATTAGAGTTGAGACACAAGGATTTTCAGATGGTTCGCGGATGAAGCATAACTTATTGATAAATAGCTAAAATTATATAAACGGATGGGCTGGTTTTTTGCACTTTCATGCCCTTTAAAATCAATTAGTTACGCTTGAGTTTTGCTACAGCATTTTGTGACGTTTTGTGTTGTTTAATGTAAGTTTTAATACGGTTTGCTATGCTATATCTAAGTTATAAAAGTATTCAAAAGGAAGCTATGAGTAAAAGAACTTTTTCAGAATTACCTGTTGATTATCAAACAGGTTGTCATTTGATAGAAAAACAATGTTACAAATTATTAACAACGTCTAAAATCAGATTTGATGCTGTTTATTGGGATGATTTAGATTTAGTTGCTTGCCATTTATATGTACGAATTGCTGATAAAATTTATCATTCAAAATTTGGTAAAATCTCGCTTACACAGACTAAAGATGCAAGTGTCATGCGAAGCATTATATTCCGGTTGAAATTGATGATTAATCAAATTAAACAATCTAATTAACTTTACATACTAGTATATATTAAATGTAGAAAGGGAAAGAAAATAAAACATGTTAAATATAGTACAGAACTTGAATAGTATAAGAGAACGAATAGCTAATGCGGAAAGAACATATAATAGGGAACCAGGCAGTGCAAAGTTAGTTGGCATCACAAAAAAGCAACCCATGGGAAAATTAAAAACTGTCGCTGCTAAAGGACTAAAAGATTTTGGTGAAGCACATCTTCAAGAAGCAATTACAAAATTAAATCGATTAAAAGAATATAATGTCGAATGGCATTTTCTTGATCTTATTCAATCCAATAAAGCTCAAGCTATTGCCCAATATTTCCATTGGGTACACAGTATTGATCGCGCAAAAGATGCATTAAGACTCAGTGAATACCGTCCAGAAAATTTAAAACCTATTAATATTTTGATTGAAGTTAACTTAGATGATGAGGATAGGAAAGCAGGAGTTATTTTTGAAGAACTTTATGAAAAAACAATCACCTTATCTTTTGCCTAATTCAGAAAGGAGCCGTGACAAAGACTGTCAAATGGCCCTAAGTGAAATTATGACAATCATTGTTTTGTTCCAACTGTGCCATTACAGAACATTTAAACATTTTTATAAAATTTGTATTTTGCAGGACATGCGTGCCCTGTTTCCGACTGCATTAAGCTATAATCGGTTTGTTGAATGCAAAGCCAGTGCGCTGACTTTACTAACAGCTTATCTGCTTTCAAAGTCTGGCAAGCATACTGGGCTTTATTATCTTGATTCAACGACTTTAAAAGTTTGTCATAATAAACGCATTTATCGCAATAAAGTTTTTAAAGGAATTGCTGAGCGAAGCAAGAGCACGATGGGCTGGTTTTACGAGTTTAAATTGCATTTAGTGATAAACCACAAGGGTGAAGTAATCAATTTTTGTTTAACCAAAGGCA
>JBGSLN010000056.1:0-3627 GCA_041740675.1 Gammaproteobacteria bacterium
GTTTCTCTTTCTCATCTGGAGTGTGAGAAATTTTACAAAAACCACAAAGCAAACGTACTAGACGTTGAGCAATGACTCCGATTAAACTCGATGACAATAAGAATGGTTCAACACCCATATCACGTAATCGTGTGATAGCACCAATTGCTGAATTAGTGTGTAATGTGGATAATACTAAATGGCCAGTTAAACTTGCTTGCACGGCAATTTCGGCAGTTTCTAAATCTCGTATTTCACCGACCATTACAACATCAGGATCTTGGCGTAAAATAGCGCGCAAACCCCGGGCAAAGGTCATTTCTACTTTTGGATTTACTTGCATTTGTCCTATGCCAGGCAAGTCATATTCAATAGGATCTTCTACCGTAAGAATATTTCGTTCTACGCTATTTAAATCCGATAACATTGCATAAAGCGATGTAGTTTTACCAGAACCCGTTGGCCCAGTTATTAAAATAATTCCATGTGGAGTATTGATAAGTTTTTTGATTATTTTAAGATTTTCAGGTTGCATACCTAAAATTTCTAAATCTAATCGAGCAGTTTTTTTATCAAGTAACCGTAACACGATTCGCTCACCGTGATTGGAAGGAAGCGTAGAAACACGAACATCAACGGTGTGACCAGCAATGCGTAAACTAATACGACCATCTTGCGGCACACGTTTTTCAGCAATATCTAGTTTTGCCATGACTTTTATTCGAGAAATAATGAGTGGTGAAAGTACCCGTTGAATTGTTAGCACTTCACGTAATACACCATCAATACGAAATCGGATGACCACATTATTTTCAAAAGTTTCTAGATGGACATCAGAGGCATGTAGTTTTATTGCTTGACTTAAGAGTGCATTGAGTAAGCGGATAATAGGAGCATCATCTTGACTTTCAAGCAAATCTTGAGTTTTTGGCAGGGCTCCCATGAGTTGGTCGAGATCCAGCTCATCTTCCATGCCTTCTACCATTGCTTTAGTTTGCGAAGAATCTGATTCATAAGCACGTGTAAGAATTTGAGAAAATTCATCATCAGAAACAGCTTTAAATTCTATAGGACAAGCAAGAATTCGCTGCAACTCTAGCAATGCTCTAGCGAATGGCTTAGCTTTATGAACTACAACCGCTTTATTATTATCAATCGACTCGATAATGACACCATTACGTTTTGCAAAAGTATAGCTTATACGTGTTTCCATATTATCTTGAAGGTTTAAAAGGGGATGGTAACTTTACTGGCTTACCCCAAGGTTTTAACACGGAATTATTTATCTCAGGGCTATAATATTGATTACGGGCAGTATTTAATTGTTGATTACGAGCAAAATTATATTGTGTTCCTGTTGTCCGCGTATTATCAAATGTACTATGCAATATTAGCGGGCGAATAAATACCATTAACATTTGTTTTTTATGACCATGCGAAGCAACATTAAATAAATGGCCAATGACTGGGACATCACCTAAAAATGGTATCTTACTGTCACCTTTAGAAACTTGGTTTTGGATCAAACCGCCTAATACTAAAATATCACCCGAATTTACCAGTACTGAAGTTTGAATACTGCTAATATTTATTATAGGCGTAGTCGTTGGATTATTGGGATTTTGCAAAGTATTATTGCCTTGATCAATTGCTAATTGAATAGTGTTATTTTGACTTATTGATGGTGTAACATAGAGATGCAAAGCTACTTTCTCTTGATTAAATGTATTATAAGGCGTTGCATTGGTTGTACCACCTGCATTATTCGGAAAATTAGAATCAAGAACCGAAATTTGTTGGCCCACCTCAATTTTAGCTTCGTGGTTATCCAACACCACAATTGATGGAGTTGACAAGATATTTGCAGAATTATCATTAGCAAGAGCTTGGATGACGCCTTGGAGATTGTGTATACCGCTGCCATTAATAATGCCGATACCTTGTTGAAACACCGGTGCACTCGTGGTGCCATTGCCATCGGTATCTATTCCTGTTGCATTAGTCGAAGCAACTGAACCCCATTGAATCCCTAACTGTGCAGTAGCATTTTCATCAACTTCAGCGACCATTGCTTCTACTAAGACTTGTGATGGACGCGTATCTAATTGTTGAATGACTGCTTTTAAGATAGCCATTAATGAAGGAGGTGCATTAATAATAATACTATTAGTATTTGGTTCACCGATAATTTCAACGCGCGGTTTATCACTTTGCCCAGCAAGCTGAGAAGTTGCTGCTTGTTGTTGTGAAGTAGAACCATCAGACGTTAAATTTGCTGGCGAACCCATAGAGCCAGATTGGTCACCGGATTGGTCTCCAGATTGTCCATATGACTGGTTGTTATCAGAGGAATTATTTACGTTGGAAGAATAGGCAACCTGACGAGTAATTGTCCCAATAACAGTGCCTACCGTACTACCATAACTTTGTGCAACGCCTGCAAGAATTGGCACAACATCTCTAGCTTGCAAATAATGTAATGCAACCACCTGGGTATTGCCGTTAGAACCATTAGAACTCGGTGTATCTAATTCTGATATCAGAACTCGCATTTTCAATCGAGCGGAACGAGGCCCGCCTATCAATATTGTATTACTTTGGCTTTCTGCAGCAACATTTACTTGGGTAGCGCTATCTTGATTATTATTGTTCGATTGCAATTGCTGAATGGTTTTCACTACTTCACTTGCAGTTGCATAATGCAATGGCATTACATCAATGCCATCAGCATTGGTGGTATCAACACGTTCAATAATTTGAGTGACGCGACTAACATTAGCAGCATTTCCAGCGATAATGAGTACATTTGAAGGAACATAGGCAACTAAACTACCCCAGTCGGGAATCAATGGACGTAACAAAGGCACTAATTGTTCTGCAGAAACATTTCTTACAGCAACTACACGAACGATTGGCTCATCACCGCTGCCTGGACTAAGGTTAGTTGCTATGGGTAGCGCAAGTTGTTTAGCTTCAATACTAGGAATAATTTTCACAATATTACCTTGAGGTACTGCTGAGTAACCTAATACATCTAATGCGGATAAGAACATTTTGTACACTGCATTTGCATCAATCGGAGTACTTGAAATGATACTGATTTGGCCTTGCACACGAGGATCAACAATAAAGTTTTTTCCGGTTTCACGAGAGACCTCTTGAATTACGCTGCGAATATCAACATCGCGTAAATTCCATAAACGCGTTGGAAGATTAACTTTAGGTGCAGTGGCTTTTGCTTTAAGGTTATAATTAATATTTGCAGGGAGAGGAATAGATTTGTTTGTCGAAGTATTACTCGGAAGTATTGAAGTAGTAGTTGCAGTCGAGATTGGTACTGTTGACTTTGGGGTTAGTATTCTAGTTGTGATCGCTTCAGCGCTAGGGGCTGATAGATTTCCTGCTGACAATGATGTTTTTGCTGTATTTGTTAGGGTTGAGGTTGTAGTTTGCTCTTCGAAGGTTTGGTTTTGAAATAAATCAGGAATACTATCTTTAAGTTCAGGGGGCATTGGAATTTGCTGTTTTGCTATGTTGCTTTTTTTATGATGCATGTTAATGAGCTTTAGAGAGTGCGCAATCGGTAGGGCCTGATTTTTTTGAAAGTAGGGTAATTTATTTTTTGCTAATAAATTTTTTGCATGAGTA
>JBGSLN010000057.1:0-10095 GCA_041740675.1 Gammaproteobacteria bacterium
TCTTCCTACCATAATCCATCGCTTACTAGATAATAGTCGATGTTGTTCAAAAACAGTTGGGCGACCTTCTGGATCTTTACGAGTACATACAAAACCTGCTGGTTTATGATACATTAAAATTCGAGTTTTTTGCGGGGTTAAATTAAGACGAATTAAATTATTATCAAATTTAATTTTTTCTTTTCCAGTAATTTTGTCACCGAGTCCTGCAACTTGATCATTAACTTTAATTCTTCCTTGTTCTATCCAAGTTTCAATTTCTCGACGTGAACCAAAACCAGCCCGTGCTAATAGTTTTTGAATACGCTCAGGTTCAGCTATATCAAATTTTGAAGATCTAGTTTTACTTTTAGCTTTACGGAAATTTTTTTTAGAATCACCTACTGATTGAAATGAAGCTTTTCGATGTGAAAAATTATCTTCCTGATCGACGCTATTTTTCGGTTTTCTATGACTTCGATTGAATGATTGTTTCATGCGTGCTCTGAATTTTCAAATGATTCTAACTCAAAAGATGGATCTACTTGGTTATTGCTGTCTGCATCAACTTCAATGATTGATTGGGGCTCTTCTGCATAAACCTCTGAAGTTAGCACATCACCCATTGCTTGTTGTAATTGCATTTCTAATTGATCTCCCGCTTTATCTAAATCTTTAATTTCTGACAAGGGCGGCAAATCTTCTAAGTTTTTTAAGTTAAAATAGTCAAGAAAAATTTTAGTAGTAGCAAGTACAGCTGGTTTGCCAGGCAAATCTCGATGTCCTACAATTTTAACCCATTCTTTATCTAATAAAGTTTTAATGATTTGACTATTTACTGCAACCCCACGGACTTGCTCGATTTCAGTGCGAGTGATCGGTTGTTTATACGCAATTAACGCCAAAGTTTCTAAAAAAGCACGTGAATATCGTGCGGGTTTCAATTCCCACAATCGACTAACCCATTCAGCATACTCTTTTTTAACCCGAATACTATAACCACTCGCTAATTCAACGCACTCCATGCTTCGCTCAGCATAATCATTGATTAATTCATTTAAAGCTTGTTTGATTGCATCTTTATTTGGTTGTTCGGCATCTTCTGCAAACAGGTCTGATATTCGATTGATAGAAAGTGGTTCATCTGCTGCAAGTAATGCAGCTTCAATGATGTATTTTAATGCTGGTTTATTTGACATAATTTATACCTAAATGAAAAGCGCAGCTGACCCTCAAAGGGCTTGCGACGCAGCTACACCTAATTAAACTGAAATAGCCTTTATATGCAAAGGACTGAAAGGTTCTTTCTGCACAATTTCAATTAAACACTGTTTTAGTAATTCTAAAGTCGCTAAAAAAGTTACAACCACACCCATTCGCCCTTCTTTTACATTAAACAAAGCTGTAAAATTAGTAAAACTCTCAGATTTTATCCGCTCAAGAATAAAACTCATGCGTTCACGCACAGATAATGTTTCTTTTTGTACTTGATGTTTCTCGATTAATTTAGCACGCCCCATCACTTCTTTGAAAGCAAGTAACAATTCTTGCAGTTCCAATTGTGGCATTGGTCGCTCAGCTTTAACATCAGGTGCTTCAGCACCGGCACGGAACAGATCGCGTCCTTCTCGTGGTAATGTATCTAAATCGAGAGCTGCTTGTTTAAAGCGTTCATATTCTTGTAATCGTCGAACTAACTCAGCTCGAGGATCTTGCTCATCTTCCACTAACTCTTCACTTCTGGGCAATAACATGCGAGATTTTATTTCAGCTAACATTGCCGCCATTAATAAATATTCAGCGGCCAATTCAAAATGTAACTCGCGCATTAATTCCACATATTCCATGTATTGTCGAGTAATATCGGCAATTGGTATATCCAAGATATCTAAATTCTGACGTTTTATAAGGTATAACAGTAAATCCAATGGCCCTTCAAACGCTTCTAAAAAAACACGTAATGCTTCTGGTGGAATATATAAATCTTTGGGCAGCTCTTGCAAATGTTCCCCATGAATGACTGCGAGAGGCATTTCAGCATCCATCACAACTGCTGATTCCAGTAGCTTTTCATTATTAGAAACATCTACTATAACTTCTTCTGCAAGTGCTTCCACAATATATACTCTATTTATCTTAACTAGGCCACATTATACAGGTTGGCCTCTTTGAAAACCAGTTTTAAAAAGGCACTGTAAAGCAGCGTAAGTTTTCACTTAATTGGAAGAGCTTCTTCCTTGTTACTTTAGTTTGTAAAAAGATCATTAACTAAGTCTTAGTCAATCATAATACCCAATCGCTTTGCAGCAATTTGATAAGATTCAACTACATTACCTAAATCCCTGCGAAATCGGTCTTTATCAAGTTTTTCACGGGTATCTTTATCCCAAATACGACAACCATCTGGTGTGAATTCATCTCCCAGAATGATTTCGCCTTGATATAAACCAAACTCTAATTTGTAATCTACCAATAACATATCTGCATCTAAAAATAATTTTTTCAAAACGACATTCACTTCAAAACTCAAACGCTTCATTTCTGCAATATGTTCTGGACGTGCCCAACCAAAAGTTTCTACCAGTGACTCATTGATCATTGGATCATGCAGTGCATCATTTTTTAAAAACAACTCGAAAGTTGGCGGACTTAAATCAATCCCTTCTTGCACTCCTAATCGACGACAAATGCTACCGGCAGCAATATTACGAACGACACACTCGACTGGAATCATTTTTAAGTGCTTAACCAATGATTCTTGCGCAGATAATAATTTTTCAAAATGAGTCGCAATCCCAGCTTTTTCTAATTGCTGCATAATGAATGCATTAAAATGATTATTAACTTTGCCTTTATCCGTCAATTGCTTAACTTTTTCGCCATCAAATGCCGACGTATCATCTCTAAACTCAACGACTACCAAATTTTCATCACTGGTCGAATATAAGGTTTTCGCTTTACCTCGATATATTTCTTTCAACTTTTTCATCATCATTTTCTCAATGTTATTTAAATAATGGTTTCAAAAAATAATTACTACTGCTTTGCTTTGTGACTGGGGGTATATAACCTGGGGGAACTTTCTTAGAAATACCCCCAGGTGGAACAATTGAAGCAGGAACAGGGCCTTGAGTAGTCACAGGCGGAATCAAAAATTCATCACCTACATTACTTGAACTAAGACCCGCAGGAATTTGCAAAGTTTGGGTTGATTGGGCTTTCAGATAAGCAGAGTCTCCCTTTTCTAATAATCCTGAGGAATGTTGCTTGAACGTTGAACATCCACTCAAGCCCAGCGCTATCAGGCTGCCAATCACAATACTTCTTATTAGTTTCATTAACTTTTCCTCATTGGATTTCAATATCAAGTTGTTGCATAATTGCTTCAAAATCAGCTCTAAACTTTTGAGCAAATACTGTTAATGGCAGTCGAATGCCTTGTTTAATATAGCCCATCTTATAAAGCGCCCATTTAACTGGAATTGGATTTGATTCCCAAAATAAAGCTTTATGTAGCGCAGCTAGTTTATCATCAATTTGACAAGCTTTAATCTTATCGCCAGCCAATGCAGCCTCACAAAGCTCATTCATTTGCTTAGGTAGCACATTCGCTGTCACTGAAATTACGCCTTTTGCATAGGCATTTAACATCAAGTCTTTCCCAGTAATATCATCACCACTGTAAATATCTAAGCTATCGCCACAAGCTTCATAGATTGCTTGGGATCGCTCAAGCTTACCTGTCGCTTCTTTTATTCCCACAATGTTAGGTATTTTAGCTAGTCTTGCAACTGTCTCGGTTTGCATATCAACGGCTGTGCGGCCTGGAACATTATAAAGAATAATAGGTAAAGCTGCTTTTTCTGCAATTTTTTTATAGTGTTGATACAACCCTTCTTGAGTAGGTTTATTGTAATAGGGTGTCACGATTAAGCAGCCATCAATACCCAATTTCATTGCGGCTAAAGTCATTTTCAAAGTTTTTTCAGTACAATTGCTCCCTGTTCCTGCAATCACAGCCAGCTTATCTCCTGCTTGCTCGTGAACAATGCTAATGACTTTTAATTGTTCATCTTCACTTAACGTTACAGCTTCACCGGTAGTTCCACACGCAATAATAGCTTTTGTACCTGCTGCCACATGAAAATCAACCAATCTTCGAAGTGCAACTTCATCAATTTCACCGTTGTCTAACATCGGGGTGATTAATGCAACCATGCTACCAAAAAACATAAGTGCTCCCTTAATTAAGTATTAATTAATTTATTCAGGATCATATCAGTCAGGCAACTACAAAACCAGCATCTAGCTCTCATTTTCAAAGCATGAAATTTAACCTGAAAGGTATATTCTATCAACTAGGTTAATGTGATAGAATTTGTTCTTTCCCTAAGCATAAAATGGGATAAGTATATTTTGATAAAAGGTTGAGGCAGTTCCATGGAACATATGATTATTACTGTAATAGGACAAGATCAATTAGGTATCGCAGATAAATTAACAGAAATTGCTGCAACTAGTCATTGCAATATTGTTGATTGCAAAATGTTTACTATGGGTGAAGAATTTACTGCGAACATGCATATTAGTGGCACTTGGAATGCTGTGGCAAAAGCAGAAAGTTTATTAGACAATCTTGAAAAGCAGCTAAAAATTCAAACCTTACGTCAACGAACTAAAATGATCGGCTATCCCAAAGATATGCTGCCCTACATTGTTTATATTACTGCTAAAGATCAAGTGGGAATGTTGCACAAAATTAGTAACTTTTTTGCTGAAGAAAGCATTCTTATTTCTGAATTTTATTCCGAAACTCGGCCAGCACGAAAATCTGGAGCACAAATTATGTCATTAGCAATGTATATCAGTGTATCTGTTGAAATTAACATCGCTGATTTGCGTGAACGTTTTGCAATTTTCTGCGATAATTATAATCTTGATGGGATGATGGAAGCTGAGAAAGGCTTATAAGTTATGGAGAAAATAATGAGTGAAATAACAATTGGTAAAAAAGTACCTGATTTTACTTTGCCTGCTACTGGCGAACAAAGTATTAGTTTAAAAAATTTCAAAGGCAAAAATGTAGTTTTATATTTTTATCCTAAAGATAGTACGCCTGGCTGTACTCAAGAAAGTTGTGAATTTCGAGATCTTCAAAAAGAATTTAATAAGCTTAATACGGTTGTGATCGGTGTCTCAAGAGACAGTTTAAAATCTCATGAAAATTTCAAAACCAAACAAGAACTTACTTTCGACTTATTATCTGATGCTGATGAAGAACTTTGTAATCTATTCGATGTAATAAAAATGAAAAACATGTATGGAAAACAAGTTCGAGGTATTGAGCGCAGCACATTTTTAATTGATACCAACGGTAAATTAATCAGAGAATGGCGTAAAGTAACTGTTAATGGTCATGTTGATGAAGTGTTACAAGCGGTAAAAGACCTACCGCGCTAATTCTTGTTTAATAATCTGCTGCAAATAAACAGCGTTATTACTAAAAATCCATTCTACCCCGCGATTTAATTCGCGGTATAAGCTATTTTTTGATGCGATAAAACCCACTCCTACTTTGTGACTATGAAGCAAATGACGGTTGATACGATAACCAGATAAAAATTGATAATGCCCTAAAACGCCACCATAATCTTTTTTAAAACTTAAACGGCTTTTTCTTTTGTAACCCAAGGTTGCTATGGGTAACAATGCTTGAGTAGGTAAAAAAGCCAAATCATCAAATATTTCAGGATGAATTGAAATAAAATGAAAGTCTTTAATAGGAGACAAATGAGAGAAAATAGTTTCTAAAGTTTGCATCTGTTGCTTTGGTTGGGGATAAATTTCTTTCTTCAACTCAACCATCAGGTGTGTTCGACCACCAAATTTTTCTACTATCTCTGCCAAACTTGGAATCAATGGAAATCTTGTTCTTAGTTCAGAAAATTTAATCTCAGCAATTTTAGTTTTATTACGAAATAATCTCCCTAAATGTACGTCATGAAAAACCACAGGAATCAAATCTTTAGTCCAGCGAATATCAAATTCAATACCCCAAACATTGGCTGCTAATGCTTTTTCAAATGATTCTACGGTATTTTCTAGAACTGTTTTATTATCATGTTCGCCACGATGAGAGATAATTTTGCAATTCAATAATTTTTCTCTTGCCGCTTTAGGTTGCGGTTTAAATTTGTGAAGACTATCAACTATATAATGAAAAATTTTTTCATGAAAACTCATATTGGTTCCAAATGTTCAATCAATAATTGCAAACTTTGCCGCCCCATATATTCATTAATATCCAATCTATAAGCAGCACGAATTTTTTCACAACGATGATTTGGCCATTGCTCAATATTAACATTAAATGCTATTGCATCCAGCTGTAATTGATCAGCTATCTTTAATACCATTTTCAGATGTTTACTACCCACTAAACGTTGACTGATCAATTGAAATTCTCCATCAAATAAAGGTTCAGGGAAGTTTTGCCCCCAAGGACCTGCTGCTTGAAGGATTTCAGCTGTCGTTAAATTAACCTCTGATAAATTTAATTCACCGTCAGATAAGATTTCATCACGTAAATCAGCTTCAGTTAAATGCTTTCGTATTTCCAGATCAAAAACCTTAGCAAATTCCGCATACTTATTTGTTTCAAGCGTCAATCCCGCCGCCATTGCGTGTCCACCAAATTTTTCAATGAGTTGTGGATATTGAGTTGCAATAGCATCTAATACATCTCTGATATGTAATCCTTTGATAGAACGAGCTGACCCCTTTAATAAATTATTATCACCCCGAGCAAAAGCAATCACGGGGCGATGAAACTGCTCTTTAATCCTTGCCGCTAATATTCCAATAACTCCTTGATGCCAATTCTGATCATAAATACATAAACCAAAAGGCAAAACTTTATTAAATTGAATTTTATTTAAAGCTTCGAGTGCTTGGTATTGCATCTCAGTCTCGATTACGCGTCGTTCTTGATTTAGATCATCCAAATGTATCGCGAGGTCATAGGCTTTTTGATAATCTTCAGCTAATAAACATTCAATTCCTAGTGACATATCATCTAATCGCCCTGCTGCATTTAATCGAGGACCTAAAGCAAAACCTAGGTCAGCCGCAGTAATTTTTGTCTGATTTCGTTTTGCCACATCTAGTAAAGCTTTAATTCCAACTCGGCAATGATTAGCACGAATTCGTTTTAAGCCTTGTTGCACCAAGATACGATTATTTTGATCTAAAGCAACCACATCAGCTACTGTTCCAAGCGCAACTAAATCTAAAAATTGCGCCATGTTGGGTTCTGGAATTTTATTCAGATTAAACCAATTTTCATGAATTAATATTCTACGCAATGCTGTCATAACATAAAAAATAACTCCGACACCTGCTAAATTTTTACTTGGAAACAAGTCTCCTTTTTGATTAGGGTTTATAATTGCATTAGCTTCTGGTAATGCTGCGCCCGGTAAATGGTGATCAGTTATTAACACATCGATATTGGCATTTCTGGCAACGGCAACGCCTTCTAAACTAGAGATACCATTATCAACCGTAATTAATAAGTTAGGTTGCCATTGCTTCGCAACCTCAACTATTTCTGGGGTAAGTCCATAACCAAATTCAAATCGATTTGGCACTAAATATTTAACTTGCTGTGCGCCAAACGCTTTTAAAGCACTCACAGCCAAAGCACTACTGGTTGCTCCATCGGCATCAAAATCACCAATAATTAATATTTTACTTTGTTGTTGTAAATGTTGATAAAGTAACTGTGTTGCTTTATCAATATCTAATAACTTTTCAAAGCTGCATAAAGTATTTAACTCATGATTAACTTCAATTAAGTTTTTAATACCACGGTTTTCATAAATTTTTTTTATTATCGAGGCGATAACTGGTTCATCAGATAATTGCGTTTGTTGTGTTCTTCTGACTATGGTTCTATTCATACTTTTCTCACACGCTTCCAAAAATAATAAAAATTTTTCTTTTTAAATTGGTAACTTGCACTATTTAAAAAATCAATGGTAATTTGCTTAACTTGATTTTTCTTTAGTCCAGCTAATAGAGGTTGAATAAACTGCTGATCTAACTGTTGTAAATGATTAGTAAAATCTAAAGTTGATCGTGACGATGCCAATTTATCATATACAATTAAATTTTCACCCTCAATTAACTTTGGCCAAAAGTTATTATCTGAAAGTGTTTTTGGCAATTCATGAATTGGCAGTTTACAATATCGAGCCAATCCACCGCTAATGGGTTCACTAGAGAAAAATTGATAATCACCTACAGTAACAACTTCACTTAGCTTTTCACCTTCTCCCCAGAACCATAGGCTATTAACACTTCCATTATTAACCAGCTGATGTAAAGTCATTTGCACTTCAGTTTGTAGCTTTTGCCAATTAATTTTTCCACTACTTTTCGGTAAAAAATTAATGACATCTTTTCCTAAAATTTCGTCGTGTGCTATGCTCGTAATATTTGTACGTTCAGGGCATTGTAAATACCACCGATTTTGTTCGGTGGTACGTAGTATTATTTTATAGTCATTCAATAATGGCTGGATCTTGCTTTTTATTTCTTGTATCTGTACATCGGTGAGTTGCAAATGCTGATTGCCGTACATATAAACTGCAGCTAAATCAGCTTTAAGTTCAACTGGATCAGCTCTTAACCAAAAATCATTTTCGAGAGAAAAGCCATCTTGTAAGGCGGTGAGTTCCGCGATAGATGTCCCTGTTAACTGAGGTAGATTTAGATAACGGGCGAGTACTTCCACATATTGCATTGAACTTTTCTTTTGATTAGCCTTAGAAAGTAGAAAAGATAAATTGTTAACATTGTTAACATTACTCAATTCCAATCCAAGAATCATCAATGTTATAGCTTTCATAGAGTCTATCGTAAGCTTTTTAGAAATTTTCTTATTATCTCACAAATAGCTAGTTATTTGGACACTTTATTGTATTTTTGCTATAATCTCATGCTATATAAATTAAAATTGCTATTGATGATCAAAATATGCTACTAGATCTGGAAACCACTACTGGCAAAAATTTCATTCAAAGTTTTACGCCTGGAAAAATCAAAGTCAATAATGTTGATTATATGACTCATTTACTCATTTCAGCCGATTCTATAGATACTTGGAACATTGATTCAATTAATGCTGTCTCACAGCATCATTTACAAGCGATGCTTGAATATAAACCTGAAGTAATTATTATAGGCACTGGCACGTCACCGTTCTTTTTGCCCGCACCCTTATTGCTATTTGTTCAACAACAAAGAATAGGCATTGAAAGCATGACTACTGCAGCTGCGTGTAGAACTTTTAACGTTTTATTAAATGAAGGAAGACGGGTTCTAGCCGCATTAATTATTTAACTCCTACGATACTCTGCAGCCTGTGAAAGCAAAGTATCCATCGCTGAATGTCCGATTATAAAAAAACTATGGGGAAATGAACCTCATTAAACCCAAAACTCATTATGCGTTAGGTTTCCATATTTGTTAAGTAACCTTTAACTTTGCCGTTGATCTATTCTATTTAAAATTTTAACTTTATGAATTCGATTATTTTTGACATTCATAATTTCAACTGGATAATCTAGAATTTTTAAGCAAACTCCAGCTTGGGGAATCATTTCTAATTCTTCAATAATTAACCCACCTAATGTTTTCGGGCCTGAAGTATCAAAATTTGTATACAGCTGCTTATTTAATTCGCGAATGCTAATCGCTGCATCAATTAAATAACTTCCATCTGCTAATTTTTTTATTTCTTTGTGAATTGCTGGAATATCAGTAGTATACTTTCCAACAATTTCTTCTAAAATATCTTCTAATGTCACTAAACCTTGAATATCGCCATATTCATCCACAATAAAAGCTATTCGAGTTTTTATTGCGCGAAAATTTAATAATTGAATATGCAACGGCACTCCTTCTGGAATAAAGTAAGGTTCCGTCATCGCTTTTTCGATATTGGCTTTTGTAAGCTCTCCTTTTGATAATAATTTTAGTGCAATACGAATATGTAGCATACCTTTCAAATTATTAATATCATCCTGATAAATTGGTATTTTAGTATGTTGT
>JBGSLN010000058.1:0-12411 GCA_041740675.1 Gammaproteobacteria bacterium
AAATATGTTTGCACTGGCGGTACAGAATCGAAATTTGGCATTCCATTATCTGAACTCGATGAGTTACAGCAGCTAGTCAAAAAATTCAAACTATCAATCATTGGTTTGCATACTCATGCTGGTAGCGGAATTTTGCAAACTGATGCTTGGCATGATGCGGCTGTACAATTAACAAAATTATTAGAATTTTTTCCTGATGTAACTCAAATTAATCTTGGTGGAGGTTTAGGTATTGTTGAAAAGCCAGGACAAAATGCCCTTGATTTGCAAGCCATTGATAGTTCATTAACTACAATAAAATCTGCTTTTCCACAAATTCATTTTTGGCTTGAACCTGGTCGATATCTTGTCGGTGATGCTGGCATTATTCTCGCTAAAGTTACTCAAATGAAACAAAAAAGCGAAATGACTTTTGTTGGAATTGAAACTGGCATGAATAGTTTGATTCGCCCCGCATTATATGGTGCATATCATGAAATTGTTAATCTATCTAAGCTGAATGACCCACACACTATGTTAAGTAATATTGTTGGTCCAATCTGTGAATCGGGTGATACCTTAGGTTATTCAAGGATGTTACCTGAAACTACTACTGAAGGTGACGTAATATTAATCGCCACTGCCGGCGCCTATGGCCATTGTATGTCATCCAATTATAATCATCGTGAACCAGCGGGTGAGTTGATATTGTAACTATGCTATTATCACCCACTCAAATTTGTAGGTATTAAATTTCATGAAAACGATTTTGATTACAGGTGCGACAGGCGGTATAGGCCAGGCATTAGCGACATGTTATGCAACTAAGCATACACAATTAATTTTAACCGGACGCAACGAAGAAAAGTTAGCTGAAATTACTGTCCTTTGTGAAAAAAAAGGTGCAAAGGTTATTGCTAATGCATTAGATATTTGTAACCAAACTGATTTTATTCAATGGATTTCAGAAATTGACAAAAAATATCCTATTGATTTAGTGATCGCTAATGCAGGCATCAACTCAACGATAGCGAGTAAAAATGTTGAAGATAATTTTGAAGCAACGAAAAAAGTTTTTGACACTAATACTTATGGAGTATTAGCAACAATCACGCCTCTCATCAAACGAATGAAACAGCAAAAACAGGGACAAATTGCCATTATCAGTTCGTTAGCAGCCTATCGTGGGTTGCCACAGTCTGCGGCATATTGTGCAAGCAAAGCCGCAATCAAAGTTTATGGTGAATCATTGCGTGCTTATTTAGCTGTTTATAATATTAAAGTAAATGTTGTCTGCCCTGGTTTTGTAAAATCAGCCATGAGTGATTCGTGGAGTGGCCCTAAACCATTTATGATTTCTGCCACTAAAGCTGCAAAAATTATTAAAAAAGGTTTAGCAAAAAATAAAGGTCGCATTGCTTTTCCAACTGTATTAAGTTTACCAACATGGCTGGCAACACTATTGCCAAATCGCTTGATTGATTTTATTTTACGAAAAACAAATAGAAATAACGATTATTGACCAGAATAAATGGAATTGTAAAAATGTTGCAATAAAACCTTAAGATTCAATGCAATATGACCTAAAAACATGTTTCTAATGTGGAATAAAGCTTTAAAGAGCTATACTTATCTCAAATGAGCTTGAGTTATAAAAACAAGAAGAGGAATAATTATGATAAGAAAAATAATAATCTCTATGATAATATTTATTTTATTCAGTCAGATGGCATTTGCTGCGTATTACTCAAGTGATACTCTGATTACAGATGAGATTGATGCACAAACTAAATGTCTCCTTACCTGTAATAAGTTTAAAGCGGATTGGACTGGAAATTGGTTCACTACCGGCAATCTCTCTGTATGTGAGTGTTTTTATTCTTGGCCTTATTGTCCGGTGACCAATGTACCTCCGCCGATAAGAGGTTGTGTATCAGGATATGGATCTTTCTCTAATTAGAAGATATTGTGACCCAATTTATCTACGCCTACTTTTAGGTAAATTGGATTAACATAGATTTTCAAAACAAGACCTAATCCCCCTGCTCCAACTCTTCCCACCGCGCATAGAATTTTTCTAATTTCTGCTGTAACTCAACTAATTCTGCATTAGTTTTTGCAACTAAATTTGGATTTTCTTGATAAAAATTAGGATTTGCTAAAACCAATTGCACTCTAACTAACTCACCTTCTAATGTTTCAATCAATTTTGGCAATTGTTCTAATTCACGTTTTTCATTATAACTTAATTTGACTTGCTTAATTTTATTAGTTACTTGTTTAGCTTTTTCTATTGGTGTGGGTGCTTTAATGTCTTTGGTTTTACGCTGTAATAACCAATCATCATAACCACCTGCATATTCTTGCAATTTCCCATTGCCTTCAAACACCCAAGTGCTGGTAGCAATATTATTAATAAAACTACGATCATGACTGACTAATAAAACTGTTCCCGCATAATTCGTTAATTGTTCTTCTAATAGTTCCAATGTTTCAATATCAAGATCATTTGTCGGTTCATCTAAAATCATTACATTCGCTGATTTCATAAATAACTTAGCTAGCATCACACGATTTCGCTCACCGCCTGAAAGTGCCTTCACTGGCGTACGCACACGTTGAGGTGAAAATAAAAAATCTTGTAAATAACTCATGATATGAACGCGTTTATCACCGATCATGACATAATCACTACCCTCACACACATTATCGAAAATTGTCTTGTCTTCTTCGAGTTGTTCGCGATGTTGATCATAATAAACCACTTCTAGCTTTGTCCCTTGTTTTACCGTTCCAGCCGTAGGCTCAAGTTGTTTTAGCAGTAATTTTATGAGTGTTGATTTACCTACACCATTTGGCCCTAAAATACCAATTTTGTCGCCACGCAATACCACGCTGGAAAAATTTTTTATAATAAAACTATCGGCATACGAAAAACTAACATTCTCGATAACAAATACTTCTTTACCAGATAATTGGTTAGTTTGTTTTGCAAAATTAACAGTGCCCATTTTTTCACGACGTTGCTGGAATTCATCGCGCATTTTTTTTAACGCACGTACCCTCCCTTCATTGCGTGTTCTTCTGGCTTTAATTCCTTGTCGAATCCAAACTTCTTCTTGTGCTAATTTTTTATCGAATAGTTGGTTAGCTTTGTCTTCTGTAGTTAATAAAAATTCTTTATGCTCTAAAAATCCTTTATAATCCCCACGCCAGCTAACTAGGTTACCTCGATCAATTTCAACAAAGTGAGTACCAATAGCCTGCATTAAATGTCGATCATGTGTCACTAATACAACAGTTCCTGAATAACTTTTTAAAAAACCTTCCAACCACTGAATCGACTCAATGTCTAAATGATTTGTGGGCTCATCTAACAATAAAATATCTGGTTCATTTGCTAAAGCTTTTGCTAACAACACCCGACGTTTTAAACCTCCCGATAAATCAGAAAATTTTGCTTCTGCATCTAAATTTAATTTAGAAATCACCCGATGAATTTGATAGGGTTCAAGATCGTGCTGTTCATCTTCAATCACCTCATAAACAGTTTTTTCAATTCCGGCTGGAAAGGTTTGATTTAACATATTAATTTTGATGCCTGGCGCCTTTTCAACCTGCCCCGAATCTGCATCAATAGCTCCTGCAATGATTTTCATTAAAGTAGACTTACCTGTACCATTACGTCCAAGCAAGCAAAGTTTTTCTCCTTTATTTACTACTAAATTTACGTCTTTCAATAATGGAGCTGCGCCATACCCATGAGTGAGTTTGCGAATTGTGAATATTGTCATCATTAATTAAATAACCACTAGATAAAATATATCACATAAAGTATACAGCATATTCGATCTTGTCAATGCTTCTGTACAAGCATTACAAATTCAAGTAGAATTGATTTATTCATTATAAAGTTCGCACAACCTCTGTGAGTCCTAACATGCCAATTACATTCCTAACTTTCTAGCTACTCATAACTTTTTTTATTTTTGAATCAAGTTCACTTTTTATTCACAATTAAGCAGTATTGTTTTGCTTTATTGTTACATTTTATATTTTTAATGGAAAAACTATATGTCTGAAATAACTATGTCTATTGATGTAGCACAAACTCAAATCAAACATCGTGGTTGGATTTTATTTGCCGTCAGTATTGTCGGTTTGATGGTACAAGTAGATTACACTGCTGTGAATGTTGGCTTGGAAGCAATGGCTGGCACAGTTCATTGTGATTTAACGACGATTCAGTGGGTATTGAGCGCTTATGTACTTGCATGGGGATCTATGGTTATTCCAGCAGGTCGATTAGCGGATCTTTATGGGAAACGGCGGATGTTCTTGATTGGAAACGTGCTTTTTTTATTGGGCTCTATGTTATCTGGTCTTGCTACTACCGCTTGGTTCTTGATTGCTAGTCGGGCTTTGCAAGGTTTGGGAGGAGCAATTTTTTTACCTGCGGTTTATACCTTGGTTTTTACTGCTTATCCAAATGAAGAACGTGGCAAAGCAATGGGAGTACTGACATCTGCATTTGCAGTGGGTATGGCAATTGGCCCAACTCTAGGGGGAGTTATTATTCACTTATTGGATTGGCGGTATATTTTCTTTGTCAATTTGCCATTTGGCTTTGCCGTAATTTCAATAATCTTGATGAGCGTGTCTAAAGAACCAAAAAAATTACTCAACGAATCGCTCGATTATTTTGGTACAATTTTGTTGGGAATGACTTTTATAATCTTCATGCTCGGTGTAGATCAAGTGAGAAATTTAGGTATTACTAATCCAATTACTTTAATTATTTTTTTAGCTGGAATTGTTTTGCTTGCAGCGACCCTAATTTTTGAGTGTAAAGTAAAATATCCGATTTTAAAATTGAGCCTATTTCGAAATAAATCTTTCTTAGGTTGCACTTTAAGTTATATTCTTCTGGGATATAACTTTGCCTCTGTATTAATTATCGGTGGATTGTATTTACAAAATACTCTGAATTATTCTGCGTTTGAAGCCGGCTTAATTTTTTTAGCAATGACTATTTCCTTTGGTGTTTTATCAACGTATGCTGGCCGTCTGTGTGACATTATTGATAAGCGAATTATCATTGTCATCGGTGGCTTGAGTTCCATTATTGGTACTGGTTTGTTCGCTTGTTTAACTATTACAAGTCCAGTGTGGTTGATTTGCTTAATGTTTGCATTAGTTGGGATGGGTATGGGCTTTGCATTTCCGGCTTTAAATATGGCGATGATGAACTCGGTCGACGAAAATGAATTAAATGTTGCTTCAGGTACATTCACAATGTTTGGTTGTTTAGGCAATACCATAGGATTGCTCATGACAGCTATGACCATTGTTTATTTTGGCCAGACTAAATTATTTCATCTATTTTCAAAGACGCAGTTGTCTCTCAATCCGATACAAGAGCATGCATTAACTGTGTTAATTTCAAGTGCCCATTATACCAATGAAATGTTTGCTCCCTTTACTCAAACCATGATTCCATTAGTAAAGCAATTTGTACATCAAGCTTTTGTATATGCAATGTCAAGGAGTTTATTAATCGCAGTTTTTTCTGCTATATTAAGCATTGTATTTGGCGTATTATTTATTAATGATTTTAAACATACAAAAAAAGTTGAAAATGTTACATTGGAATGATACTGGAAAAATTGATAGCCATTTGCCAGACAATACAATTGTAATATGGTTAGCCGAGATAACAACATTTTATTCTCGGTTAAATCTGTTACGTAGCTTCCTGCAAGATGAAGAAAAACAAAAAGCTGATCGCTTCCATTTCGAAATTCATCAGAAACGATATACGATCTCGCAAGGCTTACTCAGATTCTTGTTAGCTCATTATTTAAATTTAGCTCCCCGTGAAATTCAGATTTCTACGCATAAGTATGGTAAACCTTTTATCCCCAATAGTTTACTTTACTTTAATATTTCACATTCTTATGATTATGCCATATATGCTTTTTCCACTGCCTCTGATCTTGGTATTGATATTGAATTTTGGCGTGATAGAAAATTTTTAGATGAAATTATTGATTCCAACTTTTCTATCAAAGAACAAATGATTTATCATAATCTTACTGATGCTCTCAAAATCGCCAGTTTTTATCAGGGCTGGACATGTAACGAGGCCTACATCAAAGCGATAGGAATGGGCTTATCCTTTCCATTGCAAGAGTTCTCAGTTGAAATGGATCCAACAAAACCCGCTAAACTATTGGAAACAACTCCTCGAAAAGACTGTAAAACAGATTGGAATTTATCTAAATTACCCTGTCCTAAAAATTACTCAGCCGCACTTGCATTTGAAAAAAGTGGTGCTGAATTACAGTTTTTCAAATTAACCTCTAAGCATTTAGAGTAAATTCATGAAACACTCCTTAAGTACTGCGATAAAAGAAAGTTTGATGATTTCTATTCCTATTGCAGGCACTTTTTTTCTAAATATTTTAACTAATTTTATTGCTGTCATTTATCTTTCACATTTTGGTGACGCTGTTTTAGCAGCGAGTGCTTTGATCTTTAGTCTACAAGTTGCTGCTCTTGTCATCAGTATGTCAACACTCTATTCTATCAGTGTCTTAGTTGGCCGTGCTTACAGTGAAAATAAACTGGAAGAAACCACTCGACTATTACAACAAGGTTGGTTATTAGCAATAATTCTCAGTGCCATCATTACTGTTATTTTTTTATCTGCTCCGCATCTCTTTATTTTCTTTGGTCAAGATAAAAATTTAGCCATGATTACTGGTTTATACTTTCATAGTTTAGTCATTGGCACTGTACCCATTATGCTACAAACAGCTTGTCAACAATTTGCGATGGGTGTTTTAAAACAAAAATTAGTAATAATTAGCAGCTTTATTTGTTTACTGAGCACAACTTTTTTTGGTTATGCGCTTGGTTTTGGTCACTTTGGTTTTCCTAAACTTGGAGTCTCAGGCATAGGTTTGGCCATAGGTTTGCAATACTGGGTCGGGTTTCTATTTATGCTCAGTCAATTTCTATTCAATAAATTCTTTAAACCATTTGCTATTTTTAAAATTCGTCCGATAAATAGATTTGCTGAATTAAAGCTATTATTTAACATCGGCTGGCCCATCAGCGTACAAGTAGGTGCAGAATTACTTGCTATTTTTTCGATGACAGTAATGACTGGTTGGTTAGGAAAAATATCTCTTTCAGCGCGGCAAGTGGCTAATCAATATTTAGTTTTCACTATTGTTCCAGTGATTGGCGTTGCTCAAGCATGCGGGATTTTGGTGAGTTATTCTTTAGGCAAAAAATTCTTTTCAGATATACGACGAATTCTAATTATTAATCTGTGGCTAGCTTTTGCATTTATTATCTGGTTTTTTTTGGCTTTTTTGCTTATTCCAAACACATTAGCACGAGTATATATAAATATTAATGATCAAACTAATACCCAACTATTGCACCTAGTTCAACTATTATTATTGATAGCTTGTTTTAGTCAAGCTTTTGATAGCATTCGTAATATCACCTCTGGTGCTTTGCGAGGTCTCTATGATACACGCTACCCAATGATGATGGGGTTTATTGGATTATGGCTCATTGCGATTCCATTAGGATATATCCTTGCTTTTAATTTTCACCTGGGTGTAATTGGATTAAGTATTGGTTTTGCTATTGGCGTGACTGTTGCAGCTTGCTTTCAAATGCGCCGTTGGTGGCAACAAAGTGTATATGAAGTATTAGAAAAAACTTTAAGAGAGCAAGGTTAGCTATTTTTTACCGAGCTCGGGTCACGCAATTCAACCTCATTGCCCTCTGGATCTTTAATATAGCATGAATAACTAAGTCCTGTAGCACCATAGCGAGTCCCATATCTTTCTGGTGTTATATTAAAATTCGCTAAATAAAGCTTGAGCATTTCATAATCAAAGTCTTTTATATTTAAGCAAAAATGCTCCATGTTTTTTTGGTTTTGATTAATTAAATGATTTTGCTCAACGAGATCAATTAAAGAATCTCCTGCTCGTAGCTGTATTAACTTTATTTTAGGTTGTTCTCGCTCAATTTGGCAACCTAAAATTTCACAATAAAAAAATATCATTTCTTTAATTTTTGTTGTAAGTAAAACGATATGATCAATTCTTTGTATTATTATTATTTTTTTCATCTTCTCTCTTTTGCTTATTAAGCCGTCGGCGGCGTACGCTAATAGCACTTAGACCTGGAATGGTAGGAGATGCTAATAAAATTAACATAAAAAATGTGGTCAGCATGGCAATGGAATACATCCCAAACGCAATAACAATACCAATCGCTGAGGTAGCCCAAAGTGAAGCTGCTGTGGTCAAACCTATGGTATTGAGTCCTTCTTTAAAAATTACGCCTGCGCATAAAAACCCTATGCCTGATGCAACTTGTGCTGCAATGCGTGTAGGATCAAATGAACTCTGGAAATAATTAAATCCTCCTGGATGTACTGAAGCAATACCAAATAAACAAGATCCTAAACAGACAGCAGCATAGGTACGAACCCCAGCTGGACTATTATGGTATTCTCGTTCATAACCAATTACACCACCTAATAAAAATGAAAAACATACTTTTCCCATCGCAATGACATCAAAATCTAAAAACACGATTTGTCTCCAACATGAAGTAATACTTCTTAATAAAGATTGTTTTTGTAGGATCAGAGCGTCAATATGACGCTCCTTGCTATTTTAATACACCATCACCGTTTTTGTATTCATAAATGCATGGATGCCTTCAGCAGATAATTCACGTCCATAGCCAGATTCTTTAATTCCGCCAAACGGCAATCGTGGATCAGAGGCGACATAACCATTGACAGCACAAGCTCCTGCTTGAATAATTTGTGCAGCTATTTTTTCACCTTTAGCTAAATCTTTAGTAAAAACAGCACCAGCAAGGCCATATGAGGTATCATTGGCGATTTTTAGAGCTTCAGCTTCATCTTTAACATTAATAAAGCACATCACTGGGCCAAATAATTCTTGTTCATAAGCAGGCATGCCTGGTTTTACATTATCCAATATAGTAGGCGGATAATAATAACCCTCACGTTTAGGTATTTCACCTCCCATGAGTAATTTTGCACCTGCTTTGATGCTTTCTTCTACTTGATTATGCAATTCATCCCGTAAATCAGCTCTTGCCATTGGGCCAAAATTACATTTTTCATCACTAGGATTACCCATTTCATACCGTTTAATTTTTTCTAATACCAACTTTTTAAATTTATCTTGAATTCCACCCACTAAAATAACTCGTTTTGCAGCAATGCAAACTTGTCCGCTATTACTCATTCGTGAATAAACACAAGCTTCAGCTGCTTTTTCCAAATCGGCATCATCAAGAATAATATAAGGATCACTACCGCCTAACTCCAACACAACCTTTTTCAAGGATTTAGCTGCTTCTGCACCCACTGCACTGCCCGCTCGAGCACTACCAGTTAA
Organism: Gammaproteobacteria bacterium; assembly: GCA_041740675.1. Lineage (GTDB taxonomy): Bacteria > Pseudomonadota > Gammaproteobacteria > JBGSLN01 > JBGSLN01 > JBGSLN01. The sequence goes on from JBGSLN010000058.1 coordinate 9,450, forward strand.
TGTAACTCCAATCACTTTTTTATTTTGAATAACTTTTGCTGCGCCTTCATTGTCTAGAATGAGAGTCCGAAATAAATTATGTGGAAAACCTGCTAATTGAAATACTTCTTCAATTGCAAGTGCTGCACCGGTTGATATGGGTGCATGTTTTAATAACCCAGCATTACCCGCCATAAGTGTTGGAGCAGCAAATCGAAACACTTGCCAGAATGGGAAATTCCACGGCATGATAGCAAATACAATGCCCATAGGTTGATAAGTCACATAACTTTTAGCCAATTCAGTTTTAATGGCTCGTGGTTTTAAATATTCTTCAGTATGATCTGCATAATGTTCACATACCCAGACACATTTTTTTATTTCACCTGTCGCCGCACTGATTGGTTTACCCATTTCATCAGAAATAATTTTTGCATATTTATCGATATTTTTAGTCAAAACAGCTGCAGCTTTATGCATCTTTTCTGCGCGCTGTGCTATTGGAACATCCTTCCAACTTAAATAATCTTGATGTGAATCATTAATAATCTTTTCAACTTCAGCCTTAGTAAACTCTTGATATTTCTTAATTAACTTACCTGTTGCTGGATTTATTGTTTCTATTGTCATAAGTCTGTCCCTCTTGTTAGAATTTATCAGGGTTAGCTGTTTCCCAAGCTTCTTTAAACGAGTCGGGAATTGGGCCATCTAATAATTGCCTTGGTTTTAAAAATTCATAAATCTCGTCATAATGTTTGATTATCGATGGGCTGATTACTTTATAAATATAACTAGCATTTAAATCAGCAATTTTGCTAAGTCCAGCAGCGCCCAATACTTCGCGAAAACTTTTTAAGGTATTACGATGAAAGTTTGCTACTCGAGGTGCTTTATCATCAACATTCAATGCATAGACTCGATCAGGTTTTTGAGTTGCAACACCCGTTGGACATAAATTATTATGGCAGCGTCTTGATTGAACACACCCAAGAGCGAACATCATACCCCGCGCTGAATTACACATATCAGCTCCCAACGCCATTTTACAAATAATATCGAACCCAGAAATAATTTTGCCGCTTGAAATAATTCGAATATGTTCCCGCAATCCTACACCTACTAATGCATTATGCACAAACACTAATCCTTCATTTAAAGGGACACCAACAAAATCAACAAATTCAACCGGTGCTGCACCTGTACCACCTTCAGCACCATCAACAGTAATAAAATCAGGATAGATACCTGTTTCCAACATAGCTTTACAAACGCCTAAAAATTCATTGCGTTTACCAATACATAATTTGAATCCCACTGGCTTGCCATCGGTCAAAACTCGCAAGCGAGTAATAAATTGTAATAATTCTCTGGGTGTGGAAAATTCTGTGTGGTAAGGAGGCGATAGTACATTTTTCCCCATTTCTACATGCCGAATTTCTGCAATTTCAGGAGTAATTTTTGCAGCAAGTAATAAACCGCCATGGCCAGGTTTTGCCCCTTGTGAAATTTTTATTTCTATCATTTTTACTTGATCAACATTTGCTTTTTCTTTAAAAAGCTTTTCATCAAATCTACCTTCTTTAGTACGACAACCAAAATAAGCGGTCCCTAATTGCCACACTACATCGCCACCTTCTTGTAAATGATATTTACTTAAACCACCTTCACCAGTATTGTGATAAAAATTTCCCATTTTTGCGCCACGATTCAATGCACGAATAGCATTTTTACTAATTGCACCAAAACTCATAGCAGAAATATTAAAACGAGAAGCATCGTAGGGTTGTTTACATTGAGGGCCACCCACTATAATTCGCGTTTCTGATTCATGTACTTCTCTGGGTGCCATAGAATGAGTAATTGAATCAAAACCAGGTTCATGTACATCACGTTGTGTGCCAAAGGGCAAAGTATCCAAAATATTTTTTGCTCGATTATAAACTAATTCTCTTTCTTCACGGCTAAATGGTTTGCCATTAGTATTTGATTCAATGAAATATTGTTGTATTTGTGGTCGAAAATATTGCATTAAAAACCGCAAATGTCCAACGATGGGATATAATCGTAAAATATTGCGTTTCTTTTGTAGAATGTCATACATTCCAAGTAAAAAAAATGGCACTAGAATAATTAGTAAATATAAAATATCATCCCAATATTGCGAAACAATTGCAACAAATCCAAAAAGGATAATTGATAACACCCAAAATAATCGCCTTACCATAAATCAAAACCCTCTTAATGAGATACAATATCACCCAAATGTTTGGTTAATTTCATATTTTCTGCATAATCAATCGGTACAATGATCACACTTGGTTTATCTGTCACTTGAAAAGCACGTTCCAAAACTGCAACTGTATCTTTCGTTTTACTAATGCGTTCACTATGACAACCAAATGCTTCTGCTAATTTTACTAAATCAGGATTTTGTAAATCTACATGTGAATATTTTCCATAGGAAGCTTCTTGTTTCCATTTGATAAGTCCATAATGATCATCATCCCAAACAATCACCACTATTGGCAGCTTTAAGTCAACAGCAGTCACGAGTGCTTGAATACTCATCATAAAACCACCATCACCACAAAGTGCTACTACTTTTATATTTGGGTATAAACGTTTTGCGGCAACTGCTCCTGGGATTGCGCCTCCCATTGAACAAAATCCATTGTAAATAAAACAGGTTTTTGATTGATAGGTTTGATATTGTCGCGCTACCCACATTTTATGTGCGCCTACATCACTAATTAAAATATCATCATTTGCAAGCACTGATCGAAGATCACTCAAGAAACGTTGAGGTTTAATTGGAAATCCTTCATCATGATTATACGCATTTAATTCCTGAGAAATTCGCGCTTGAATACCTAGGAATATTTTTTTATCTTTTTTATGTGATTCAGTTAATTTAGCATTAATTTCAGCTAATATGCCTTTGATATTACCTACTAACTCTACATCTGGAATATAACTTTTATCC
>JBGSLN010000059.1:0-13169 GCA_041740675.1 Gammaproteobacteria bacterium
ATTTTACATTTTTGATATCTAACGACATTCATCCAGAATTGTGTACTTAGACTATTCTTATCATTTCTTTCTTTCTCATCCAGCCAAGCTTCAAATCTATCATTAATATTTGCCGCGGAAAAAAGTTCAACTAATCGCTTCTGTGCCAATTCTTGATAAGCGCATAGAGGATCTGCCGCAAAACACATTAGTGAATCTAAAGCAGCTACCGTATCACTTGAGTTGCTTTTGATGACTCCAAAAAATAGCCCAATGGCTGATTCATCGTCTTTTTGCTCTAAATAATATTTACCTAATACTACTTTGGCTGACTTATGCGTTGAATTTTTAATGATATCTAGCCATTGAGTCACAGCTTCTTTAGATTTATACTTTTCTACATTGCTGCAGAGTCGCCCCAAAACAATCTGTGCTTCAGGATCATTATGCATTACTGGATTAGCAATATTGTCCGTAAGATGATTAAATGCTAACTGACAGCCTCTTTCCGCAGACTTCACTAATAACATAAGCCCTTGTCGTTTATCTTGCAGAGTTCCATCACTATACAGCAGAGTTCCTAGATAACTCATAGCCTCCGCATTCCCATTTTCTGCGGCAAGTCTTAACCATTTCATTGCTTCTAAATAGTTAAATGGTTTAGAATCGAAACCAGCATTATAGAGCTTGTACAACTTTAGCTGGGCCAAGGAATTATTTTGGATCTTCGTATTTGCTAAGTATATAAGTAAATTTAACCCTTCGTCCGAGCCACTCTTAGCAGCTTCAAAAAATAACTCAATAGCTCTCTGAACTTCTCTATCCTCTAAATAGTATCTACCCAATACTACTTTAGCCGATTTATCTTCTGAATTTTCAATTATTTTTAACCATTTGTCCGCAGTTTCTTTAGATTTATACTTTTCCACATTGTTGCAGAGCCGCACCAAAGCAATCTGGGCGTCAGGATCATTATGCCCTGCAGGACATTCAGGATTAGCAATGTTATCCTGAAGTTCATTAAACGCCAATCGACAACCGGAACTCGCAGATTCCACTAATAAATTAAGCCCTTGTTGTTTATTTTGTTCTATTCCCAGACCTTTATACACCAAAGCGCCTAAATGGCCCTGAGCCTCCGCGCTTCCATTTCCTGCAGCAAGTTTCAGCCATTCTATACTTTTTGAATAATTAACTGTAATACCACAACCTTGCAAATATATTCTACCCAAAGTCAATGCAAGTTGTGGGTTGAAAACAGCTAAATCTTCTAGAATTGCTAAAGCATGCTTATCACCTATACTTATTATTGCACGCTCTAGCAATTGAATGTCTGCGTTGGTTGGTTTAAACTCTTGTAATGCCTTTGTTGCCTTACGTTTAGCATGTTCAATTTTAATTAATTCTATTTCTGCATGAACAACGACTCTTTGTTTAGCAATAAATTGAAGATAAGAAATGTACACTTCAAAATCCAAATTTGTTTCCAGTGATGGCTGAGCTGCTGAAATAATTTTCTGAAAGAGTTCTGATGGTTCTATAGTTTTATCAATAAGAAATTCAGGAGCTAGTAATTGAATGTAACAACGATTTTTTACACGTTCATTTTCTTCTGTGAATCTTCCTGCCAAAATATTGCTTAAGAGAACAAATATATATTTATTATTTTTATCAATAAATTCGTTTGGTAAAGCTAATAACCAACCACTTACTGTTTGATAAAGATCCCAATATAATGGATCAGGCAATGGAGAGCTAAGAATAATTTCAACTAGATCAATAGTTTCCTCAAAACTTATAAATCCAAAGCCTTGTCCCGAAGTAATTGTTCGATAACAATCTGTTAATAAAAATTCAACCTGAGCAATAATTTTTATAACATCAATGGTTTTTTTCGGAAAGAATTTAAATTTGAATGCAGCAGCAAGCGCACTAATTTTTTCCAGGCGTTTTTCTGGTTTATTATTTAATGCTGTAATGAGATCAATTAAATTTTGCGTACTTTCAACTGCTTCAGGAACATTCTGTTTTACCTGAGAGAGCCAAGCCAAGATATAATCGTTAGAATATAGCTGATTTGCTGTCTTTGTTGGGCTAGAGGGATTGGTTATTGATTGAAAATATGCATTACATTCTAAAAGTATATATAAATTATCAAGTGGTTCATCAAAATTTAACAGTAATGTCTGTTTTGTATTTTCAAGTGCAGCAGATATAGCTGCATAGCAATCCCATTTTTTTTGACTGCCATTTTTAGCCTCTCGCGCGATATTTAATAATTTGAGTATAGCGCCTTGCTTTTTGTTTGTATCAACTTTCAAATCGTTAATTATTGAAATATACACATCATGGGAATCAATTGACAACATTTTTGCACTCTTTACAATCTAGATAATTTCTAGGAGAGAATTATATCATAATAAAATTAAGGGGTTGTAAAAATAATACTCAATAGCCTATTAGATATAAATGAGCCCTTATTGAAAAAGCGAATAATTAATTCAATGATTAATACTCATTTTGAGGATAAAAAAACTCATAAAACCAATTTCATCACCATCGCATCCTCTGCTCCTGAATCAGATTCATAATAATTTTTACGAACTCTAACTTTTTTAAATCCTAAATTCTCATAAAGCTTAATTGCAGCTGAATTCGAAACCCCTACTTCTAAAAACATTGCTGTAATCTGTTTTTCTCGCAGCAAATTGATCAACCAAGTCAAAGCTGTCCGTGCAATACCTTTTCCTTGTAATTCTGGATGTACACAAATAGTTAATAGATGACATTCATCCAAAATAATTTGATTAATCATAAAACCAATTGGATTAATACAGCAGGATTTTTTTTCTAAATTCGGAATTTGTAACGTTGCAATATTATTTTGATGATCAGAATCAGTACCTAGTCGAAAAGTATGGTTCAAATACCCTACTTTCATACAATCTTGTAAAATGCCTAACGTCCAAGGATGTCTATGACATAAGCGTTCCAGTTTATACAGCTGCAGAATTTCTGCTTCAATTGTTTTGCTGATGTATAACATCTTCTTCTTGAGGAGCAGATTGCTCTTGTGCTGTTTTATTTTTTCTTCGCTCTTTCAACGCAGTCAATTTTGATTGTGCATATTGTGCTTGTTCAGCTGTAACCTCACCAACAGTATTTCCTTGTAAGTCAATGCGTGGATTACCCGACTTTGTTGTAGCAATTAAATAACGAAAGTTATTGGTGTACATTGATAGTGCTTTTCGCACTAATGTCAAAGAAACTTCTGGATTTTCTTTAGCTTTAATAAAATCTATAATATCTTGACCCAATCCAATTTTCAGAGGAACAATTTTTGCAGGTGAGTTGATAAACGCTTTTGGAAAAGAAGTTTTTAGCCAATTCAATGCATCAAAAATAGCCTGTAATTTTGGATCAATCAATTTTACTGGTTTGACTGAAAATTTATTATTGGATTTTTTTAATTTTTTATCACCAGGCTTTGTTATGTTATTAACAGTCTTTTTTTGTTTTTTAGTAACATCCTTTTTACTAATATCCTCGGCTGCCACCTTGTTTTCCAAAATTATACCTTGTAACTCTTTAAAAGAGTTGAAAATTTGCTTTGCCATAAATTTTTAAAGTTCTCATCAATAAATACCAGCAGGATAATTTTACCTGCTTTTTTAAAAGTTTCAATAGCTAATAAGCTTCTATATAATAGCTATCTCCTTAAATCAATTCATGCCGAGAGAAAAATGGGAAATCGACTTTCAAAAATTTACACTCGTACAGGAGATGATGGCACTACTGGTTTAGGCAATGGTCATCGAGTTGAAAAAGACTGTGAACGTGTTGAAGCATATGGCACCGTAGATGAATTAAATAGCGCTATAGGTATGGTGCTTGCCGATGGCGATTTACACCAGGAAATACGTAGCTGTTTGACCCGAATACAAAATGAATTATTTGACTTGGGTAGTGAATTATGTATTCCTGATTATATTGCGTTGCGTGATGAACAAGTTGAGCAATTGGAAACTGAATTAGATAATTTTAATAGTTGTTTAAAACCATTGAAAGAATTCATTTTACCTGGGGGGCATCCGGCTGCTGCAAGTTGTCATCTTGCGCGCGCTATTTGTCGTCGAGCGGAACGTCGAACTGTAAGTTTGTCACATAAAGAACATGTAACTAGACCAGCAATGCATTATTTAAATCGGCTATCAGATTTATTGTTCGTTATCGCTCGGTTTATTAATCACGATAAAAACTATCCTGAACCGATGTGGCAACACGAAAGAAAAAAGAAATAGGATGATTTCTGTAGAAAAATGGCAACAATTAAAAGAAAAAATGTTGTCTTTACAGATTGATGAAAATGATTTACAAGAAAAATTTATTCTTGGATCTGGCAGCGGCGGACAAAAAATCAATAAAACTTCGTCTTGCGTTTGGCTAAAACATCTGCCTTCAAGTATTATTATCAAATGTCAAGAATCACGCTCTCGCGAAGATAATCGCTTTTATGCACGCAGACGTTTATGCGAAAAAATTGAGACGCAAATTTTAGGTGAGAAAAGTAAGGCTAAGCAAGTACAAGAAAAAATTCGCCGCCAAAAACGCACACGCTCTAAACGTGCAAAAGAAAAAATTTTGGAAAACAAAGCTCACCGAAGTGATATTAAGCAAAAAAGGCAGTCTCCGGCTGATAATGACTAAAATTATAATGCCGAACTCTTGTAAACCTGGTTTATAACTGATTCACTAAAGAAAGATTTACTTGGAAGTTTCACAAATAAAAGCAAAAGATCGCACAACTGTGTCGTTATATTTTGAAAGCATTCCCTTTTAGTACTGAAGAATTACAATATTTTCTGCGTTAGATCTTCTACTAACCCAGCTACAGAATATCGTTCTTTGGATAATTCTAATTCTTTAATCAAAAATTCTGCGGTAATTTTTTTACATTCTAATATAGGTTTCCCCAATAAATATTCAGCTATAAATGATAAGCATGCAATAGCACTAGGACATCCTAATATTTTAAATTTAATATCCTTTATTAAATTATGTTCAATTTCAACAAATAATTGCATATGGGTATAACCGTCAGGGGTTGTTATTTCTACCATAAAAATATTTGGCTGAGTGATATCTAATGTACCTACATGTTTTGGCTGATAAAAATAGTGCTTTACTTTTTCAGATAAATTAAACATTTGTAATGCCCTTTTCTGCTGGAGCAATATTTCTTAGCCACTGCACTTTTTTAATTATTTGATCTGCTGCATACTTAATATCTGCTTCAGTAGTAAATCTGCCAATACTAATGCGTAAAGTGCCATGTGCTAAATGGCTTGGTATACCTAAAGCTTGTAAAACATAAGATGGCGTGATATCTGCTGAAGTGCACGCCGACCCCATCGACACCGCTAAATCTTTGATAGCACAAACCAATGCAATTCCATCAATCCCTGCAAAAGAAATATTAAGTATTCCAGGTACAGTATGATCGTGATCACCATTTAAATAAATATCTGGTAATTGCCGCAATGTATTCCATAATAAATTTCGCAAGCTTTGTATACGTTCTGATTCTGTATTTAATAATTTCTCAGCAATTGCAAATGCTTCTCCCATCGCCACAATTTGATGCGGCGCTAAGGTTCCTGACCGTAAGCCTTGTTCATGACCCCCCCCATAAATCATGGGCTGTAATCGTACTTTTGGTTTTCTGCGAACAAATAAGGCTCCCATACCTTTGGGCCCATATACTTTATGCGCTGAAAAAGACATTAAATCCACCGGCAGTGCTTTTAAATCAATTGGGATTTTTCCGGCACTTTGTGCCGCATCGACATGAAAAATAATTTGATGCTTCCGACAAATCTCGCCAATCGCACTTATGTCTTGCATCACTCCGATTTCATTATTAACATGCATAAAGGATGCAATAATTGTGTCTGGTTGAATGGCTTTTTCAAAATCTTTACAATCAATTAACCCATTCTTTCGTGGTGTTAAATAAGTAACTTTATAACCTTCCGTTTCTAAAAATTTACACGTATCTAATACAGCTTTATGTTCTGTTTTAGCAGTAATAATATGTTTGCCTTTGGTCCGATAAAATTTCGCTGCACCGATAATGGCTAGATTATCAGACTCTGTTGCACCTGAGGTCCAAATAATTTCTTTAGCATTTGCATTGATTAACTTTGCTACCTGTTCTCGAGCAAGTTCCACTGCCGCGGTTGCAGCTAAGCCATAACAATGAGTATTTGAGGCTGGATTTCCAAAACAACCATCGATCGTTAAAAAGTTCATCATCTTTTTAGCAACTTGAGAATCCACTGGAGTAGTCGCGGCATAGTCTAAATAAATGGGTTTTTTAATCTCCATCACATCCTTCTTTATTCTGTAAATGCCACTGCATTTTACTTAAAATGCCGCGCAAAATGTTAATTTCTGTCATGTCAGGTTTTGCACGATGGAATACTCTTCTTAATCGAGGCATAATTCGATTTGGATTTTTAGGATTTAAAAAATCCATTTGATGCAAGGTTTCATCCAAATGCTGAAAAAATAATTCCATGGTTTGATCGTCTGCAAGGTTATCGTCATAACCTTGCGATAAAGTTTCTTGCTCTTTGTTTTGAAAAACTTCCAATTGTTGATAACTCATGCGTAATTGATAAGTTAATACTTGCACTGCAGCAGCTATATTTAGCGAAGAATATTCAGGATTTGCTGGAATTTGCACGTGGTAATGACAACGCTGTAACTCTTCATTTTTTAAACCTTTGTCTTCACGCCCAAATAAAATCGCGATTTTACCTGCTTCATGCAACATAATTTTGGCAGCTTGGACTGGATTCACTAATGGCCAGGGTAAAGAACGATCACGAGCACTGGTTCCAAGCACTAAATTACAATCGCTTATGGCTTCATCTAACGTGGGTACCACTTTAGCATATGCTAAAATATCATCAGCACCTGCTGCCATAATCCCCGCTTCTGCCGCTGGATATCGTTTGGGTTGCACTAAAACTAACTCAGAAAAACCCATTGTTTTCATTGCTCTCGCTGCTGCACCAATATTGCCAGGATGTGAAGGGTTAACCAATACAATGCGAACTTTTATTTCGTTAAACATTTGCAGTTAAATCTCGGTACATTTATAATCTCAAACAATCATTAAATCATTGTAACAAAGTTGACTCTATGCAGCCAATGCTAAATATTGCTCTAAATGCTGCTCGCAAAGCAGGCGGCATCATGCTTCGTGCGTTAGAACGCATCGAACACATTGCCGTAAAGGAAAAATCAAAAAATGATTTCGTTACTGAAATCGATCAACAAGCAGAACAAGAAATTATTTTTCATATTCGAAAAAGTTATCCTGATCATGGTATTATTGCTGAAGAAAGTGGCGAACACATTAGTCCAACGGATGAATACCGTTGGATTATTGATCCGCTTGATGGCACTGCAAATTTTATGCGAGGTATTCCACATTTTTCAATATCAATTGGCATTGAACATAGAGGACGAATCGAACATGGTTTAATTTTTGATCCTGTTCGAGATGAAGTATTTTCTGCATCTCGTGGTCGAGGAGCTTTTCTAAATCAACACCGCATTCGTGTCAGCGCTACTCATAAAATTGAGCAAGCTTTATTAACCACTGGCTTACCTTTTCGAAATCCAGAATTAATTGAAATGTATATGCGTAGTTTTGTTACACTTTCAAATTCTGCGAGTGATATCCGCCGGTTTGGTAGTGCCGCTTTAGATTTAGCTTACGTTGCTGCAGGTCGTCTTGATGGTTATTGGGAATTTGCTTTGGCGCCCTGGGATATTGCTGCTGGGAGTTTACTAGTTAAAGAAGCTGGTGGTTATGTAACTGATACTGAAGGTAAAGATGATTTTCTCCAAAATGGCAATATTCTTGCAGCAACACCAAAAATTTACACTTACTTATTTAAAGCTGTACATTAATGTCTTCTAATTTGTAACAACTTGAAGAGTGCCTTAAGAGTTCCTTAAGGTTCATATGTTAGAATTGAACAAGAAAATAACCTAACATGTGAAAAAATTTATGATGCGTAAAACTAAATTGAAAAAAGAAGTTGTAGAAATTAGTTTAAATGATCTAATAACAGCGCTAAGTATTCAAAACCACGAATGCGTTGAATTATCAAAGAATTTCAAATCAATAAAAGGGCTTTTTCAAAATAATCAATTTATTAGGGCCTATGAAAAATTAACAACCTTGGCTACAAAGCTAGCTACTGTATTAAAAGCAGGAGATATTCTTGAAATAACTCCTGACGCAATACTACAGTTACAGGAGGTATTTGAAGCTGTCAAAAGATTAGCGATGATATTTTATCAATTAGATGGGCATGACCCTACTATTAAACTGTGTAAAACATCAATAAAAATAGCTAAACTATTTGAAACTAAGATCAAAAAATTTGATAGTGACGACATTATTGAAGAGAACGCGTATCTTATTGCTAACTGTTATCTTAGATTAGGCCAACTAGAATTGGCCGAAGGATACTTCCATGAAGCTGAAGACAGAATTGCCAGATTCAACCTTGAAAAAACAGAGAGAATTTTAATTAGCCGGCAAGGTGTTTATGAAGGTCTGGCTGCTATTGCAATTAAGCGAAAGCAATTAACGGCAGCTTGCTATTATCTTGAAAAAGCAGAAACATATTGTAAAAAAATAATCTCTAAAGATCCGCAGACATTTTATCCAACTAATGTTCTGATACCTCAATATAAAGAACTAGCCACAGAATATTTTCGCAACAAAGATTATCAACAAGCTCTGAAATATTACGTTAAAGCAACTGAACTAACTCGTGCTACTGCTGACAGATTAGAAGAGATTTTAGCAAAAACTCCTGAGCTACCAAAAGGTTTTATTAGACATTTAGAAGAACTTAAAGCTAATCAAACCAACTTAGAAAGATTTTGTAGCAAAATCAAACAGCAATTTTTTACTACATTAGAAGATTATCTATCAGCGCTATTAAAGAACGATGACATCTCATTAACTTTATCTATTAAGGCAGTATGCGCTAAATCAGACTTTTCAATAACTTTAATTTGTGACAGCGTTTCTTTTTAACACCTTAAAAGAGCGTTACAAACCTATAACATAAGTCATGAGGCAAACCCTGGTGAGCATACAATCAGCTTAACTAATATAGAGCAAATTAAGAAGCATAAATTAAAATTAGCCTTAGCAGCTTCAGCAATGAACTTACAAACAGCTATTTATCAAAAAACAATTCCAGCTGTGTATTATCCTGAAACTACGGTTGGCAATGAAAAAAATGCACAAGCTCAATCCAACACTCCCGACATCGACAACAGTGAAAAAAATGGGCAGGATATCATTGAAGAAAAGAAAGAAAAAGTCAAAACACGCCCCCCAGTTGATTCTAACACTCCCCAAACGTTGCCAGAAAATGTCACTAAAAAACCTAAATCTATTCAATTAGACACTGACCTTATTTATGTTCCTGATGACCCTTCTTGTGGTGTCGTTGAATTATGGAGCGACCATCACCCGAAAGGTGTTCTATACGCTAAATTTTGTGAGAAAGAATTAGAAGCAGCTTTTATAAAAGAAAAGCACCCCCTAGAAGAATTACAAAACCTTAAAACCAACTTTTTTAAAGGACATATTGTCGGACCTATTAATGAAACTGGTTTCAAATATTCGAAAAAAGAAGGAACCGCTCCTTATTTCTTTAAATTAAAAGATCCTGATAGCAAAATCAGAGGATGGCTTAGACTCGATAAAACTTACATCGATCCTGAAACGGGCAAACATCGAGATGTATGGGCAATGGATAAAGTTAGTTTTACCAAATAATCCATATAATTTTATCGTTCATCGATAACATGGAAGTTATTTCGTTTTTAGTTAAGATTTAAACTAGCTCTTCAAGTTGTGTCAGGTTGGAACCAATATAATTTAAATATTAGGTGATTCACTTTGCGGTTAAGTTATTCTTTGTTAAAATCCCCATTCAAGATTTATGAAAAACATCAATTATTGTTAAGTGTATTTAGTATTTACAACTGTGCAATTGGATGAAAAATGCTTCGTATCACATTTAAAATAATTGTTTTTGTTAGTCTTATTTAAAAATTACTGGGGGTTGATGTAATGAAAAGTCTAAAAATTATTTGTTTTCTGCTGACAAGTTCACTTTGCAGCATCAGTTATGCTGACAATCAATGGATACAATTAGCACCCATTACACCGAAATCACTAAATGCTTTTGTTAAAAAAACTGGCTTATTCGCAGCAGCAGAAGGGCCAACTGACAAACATACTGTGCTTTACAGTATTAATTTACCTTCTGGTTTGCACTATTCAATTTACACGATGCAGCCATTGGCAAGTTTCGGTAAAGTTACACAATATAAAACCACTGAACAAGTACAAGATGGTTCAAGATTTTCAGGTATTTCAAAATGGGAAGGTGTTGTAGTACATGGTCAAGGCTTAAGTTTGGGTGGAATTTTTTGGCCTAAAGAATCTATGCTGGCTTCTGCGCCTAATGGTAATGTGGTTTATGATAATCGTATCGATATAACCGCCATTAAACCCATTTCTGGTAATTTATTTCCTATGCATGTAGGTAGTGAATTGAAATTTGAATTTCAACGCACTCATTCTAGAATGCTAGCCGGTAAAACTACCGTCACACATGAGACAGGTATTATGACCTATAAAGTGATCAGAGAGATCACTAATTTCAGCTTTTCAGATAAGCCCATTCCTGGCCCTATTTATCAAATCCAAGTATGGGAAACTACTAATTTACACCCTAAACCTTATTTAACAGACATCTATGATTATTCAAATGGATTTCATTGGTATGTTGCCGATAAATATTTTACTACTTCCAATGTTCCTTATGCATTTTATCGTGTGAAGACCTGGAATTAGAGTGATTCACTGTGCTTCTGCATGCCCGATAGCATGCAGAAGCACAGTGTGTGCGGGAAATATTTTTATGCAGCTTCAATCATTTGTTTTAATTCACCGTTTTCGTAAAGCTCAGCCATAATATCGCTACCGCCAATCAATTCACCATTGATATACAATTGTGGAAAGGTAGGCCAATTAGCATAACTGGGCAATGTTTGTCGAATATCTGGATTTTTTAAAATATCAACAAAAGCAAATGGTTTGCCGCATGCTTGTAATACTTGTACTGCTCGCGCAGAAAAGCCACATTGCGGCATATCCGGCGAACCTTTCATATAAATAATAATTTTATTGTCTGCAATTTGTTTTTTAATCGTTGTTAATGTTTCATCTTGCATGAGTCACCTCTTAAATAATACTTTATCTAAATTTTAACATAGGTCTTTAAGGGGACAAAGCTTCATTTGTCCTGTTTTTGGCACAATATAACGATTCAATGAGTGTTAATTCATGTAGAAAAAGCAACTAAAAGAATAGATAAAGCGATGAATAATATACTGATCCTGGACTAACGGCTCTTCTTCGCGCTACTATTCAATATAATTAATCAAATAATATTAGAGAAGAACTATGATAATCCTTTACCAATTTCCTCCTTATTTTGATTTACCCAATATGAGTCCATTCTGCATGAAAGTGGAGACCTATTTAAAACTGGCTAATATCCCCTATGAAAATAAATATGTGGCAAATCCACGTAAAAGTCCAAAAGGAAAGTTTCCTTTCATTAAAGATGGAGATCAAATTATTGCTGATAGTGAAATCATCATTGATTATTTAAAAGAAAGATATGGTGATCCATTAGATGCAAATTTAACTGCACATCAAAAAGCAACCGCGTTATTACTAGAGCGGTTGTTTGGTGAGCATTTGTATTGGTGTGTATTGTATTTTCGTTGGGTTGACGACCATGGCTGGCAACATATTCGCGATGTTTTCTTCGCGAAGCTACCAAAGTTATTAAAAAGTTTTATCGCTAATAAAATCCGAAAAAAAATGGAATTAGCGATTTACTATCAAGGCATAGGACGACACTCACCCGCTGAAATTCTAAAAATGGCAACTAAAGATCTTGATGCTATCGCAATACTGTTAGCTAACAATACTTATATATTAGGTAATCAACCTACATCAATTGACGCGACTGCTTTTGGATTTCTCGAAAATCTGGTGAGAAATCCTTTTGAAGGACTGTTAAAAGATTTAGGCTTAAAACATAAAAATATTGTAGATTATTGTGAGAGAATGAGAAAATATTATGAAGTTGTTCAGAGTGTATGTTCTGCGCGGGAACATTAAAGTATTCCTGCACTCAGCTAAACTACATTCATAAAATCTCCTTCAAAAAAGGAATAGTAACACGCCGCTTTTCAACTAATGATTGTTTATCAATATGATCTAACAAGCACATTAATTTTTCCATGTCGCGTGAGTAATGCGATAAAATATAGTGTGCAACTTCATCGCTTAATTGAAACCCTTTATCTTTTGCGTGGTATTGCAAAACAATGAGTTTTTCTGCATCGGTTAATTCTTGCAAATGCAAAATCAAACCCCAGCTAAGGCGAGAAGTTAAATCTGCTAGTTCTAGGTCTAAATTTGCGGGCGCTTTATTCGCAGAAATTAATAATCGTGCATGGTGTTCTCGACAGCTATTATAAAAATGAAATAATGCTTCTTGCCACAAATGATTTGCTTTGATGACTGCAATGTTATCTAAACAAATTAAATCATACTGTTCTAAACCAAGCAAAATTTCTGGTTTAAGTTTTTCATATGAAGATAGATCTAAATAAAATGCTCGTTCTCCTTGCGCAGTAATTTTGTTACAGCAAGCATGTAATAAATGGGTTTTGCCAATGCTTTTTCCACCCCAAAGATAAACATAAGGCTCATGATGATCAACCAATATCCGGCTTAAACAATCAATTACTTCCGCATTGCTACCTTTGATAAAATTTTCAAAGGTTGCTATGACTGGTAAATTTAGATTTAATGTTAATTGTGTCATTGTTATTCGTGAGAATTATATACTTGGCTTACTTGATATCGTTCTATGAAATGACGCACCAACACCATGATGATTGCAGCCACAGGTAATGCTAATAACACTCCGGTAAAACCAAATAATTGTCCACCTGCCAAAATAGCAAAAATCACCGCTACTGGATGCAAACCA
>JBGSLN010000060.1:0-15991 GCA_041740675.1 Gammaproteobacteria bacterium
TTTGGTGTATTTTCTTATATTTTATTACTTTCCAATTAAATTTAGTACCTATCATATGATTCACTCAATTCCCTATGAAGAAAATACAGCTGAACTCTTTAAGTTATTTGAAAATCAACCATGGGCAGTATTTCTAGATTCTTGCTACCCTTATAGCACAGCTGGTCGCTATGATATCATTGCTTTTCAACCGAAAATCACTTTGCAGTCTTTTCAAGACCATAGTCTAGTTTGTTTAGCCAATGGAGACTCAGAAATAACTAAGATAAGTCCTTTAGCTTTATTGAAGAAATATACGCTTAAAAATAAAATGCCTGCTACCGATTTACCATTTATCGGGGGTGCAATTGGATATTTTAGTTATGATTTAGCACGTGTTTTAGAAAATTTACCTAACTTTGAAGCGAGTGAAGGTCCAATCCCGCTGATGCAAGTTGGCATTTATGATAGTTGCATTGTCGTTGACCACCAGAAAAAGCAAACCTGGTTTATTTCTGATAGCGATAAAGATTTTTCAGCCCATTTAGATATGTTAAAAAAATCTTCGATACAACCACCCTTTCAATTAACTAATAATTTTAAAGCGAATTTTACTAAACAATCTTATACTGATGCATTTAATAAAATAAAACATTATATTCATGAAGGTGACTGTTATCAGATTAATTTGACTCAACAATTTTCAGCACCTTTTCTTGGCTCTACCTGGAATGCATATCAATATTTACGAAACATTAATCCTTCCCCGTATGCTGCTTATTTAAATTTTCCTGAAACTACGATAATGAGTTTTTCTCCAGAAGAGTTTATTCGTTGCAAAGCAAATCATGTGATTACTCGACCTATCAAAGGTACTCGTCCGCGCAGTGATAATCCTACCATTGATATGCAAAACAAAAATGAATTATTAAATAGTGAAAAAGATCATGCTGAAAATCTAATGATTGTAGATTTGCTACGTAATGACTTAGGCAAAGTCTGCGAATATGGTTCAATTCATGTTTCAAAATTATTTTCTTTAGAAAGTTTTACAAATGTACATCATCTTGTTAGCACCATTGAAGGTAACCTGCAAAAAAAATACAATGCTATTGACTTACTAAGCGCATGTTTTCCTGGAGGGTCAATTACTGGAACTCCCAAAATTCGAGCAATGGAAATTATTGAAGAAATTGAACCAAATCAGCGAAATATTTATTGCGGTAGCATTGGTTATATTAATTATGCTGGAGATATGGATTTGAGCATTGCAATTCGAACTTTATACACTTGCAATAATATTATCTATTGTTCTGCAGGCGGTGCAATTGTAGCGGATTCAGAGGTTGATGCAGAATACCAAGAGGGTTTAGATAAGATAAAAATCTTATTACGAAGTTTAGAAAGGGGCAGTTTTTAATTGATTATGGAGAAGAATTAGGCACAGAAACCGTCTGATTTTGCGAAGGTAAAACTGTAGCAGACCCTGTTTGAGTCGGAAAATCCAAAAACGGTGCTCCTAATACTTGAGCTTTCCCTGGTAACATTGGAGTAGTTTGTGTCGCTTGTGAAGCGGGTTGGGGTTGCCTGGTAAAATCTTCAGGTACTTCCTTATTCATTACCATATCAGTATTTTTTTGTTCCCGTCCACACGCTGTTAAAATTAAAGCAAATGCGAGAATCATAAAAATTTTTTTAGACATATGTTTTGCCTCATAAAATACAATTTATTATTCAGGGTTATTTCTATTACACCTTCAATTGAGCTATACTTAACGCACCTGAATTTTCGGGTAAACATTTAAATTTATGTTGTTGTATTATGTTGTAATTTTAGCGCAGATTATGATTGGATTTTTGTGATTTGCGTTAAAAAAACAGGAGGAATAGTTATTCTTCTTTTGAGTGTTTTTTTAACGAAAAACAAGCAACCACAGCCTTAAGATGTGATGCTAAAAACCGAAATTTCTGGCTCCTTAAGTATATAATACCACAATTCTTAGGCTATGATGTCATTGATTTTACTTAGAGAAGGTAGTGAGATATGAAACAAACCGTTTATAAAATACATCCTAAATTTACTTTAGAAAATCGTCAATGGCCAGATAATTCTATGTCTTCTGCGCCTCGCTGGAGTAGTTTAGATTTATATTTGGGGCAACAGTCCTTATTAAATCCCATGAGTGTGCATCAAAAATTACGTTTGTTTGATATTTTAGTCGAAGTTGGTTTTAAAGAAATCAGCATCAGCAACCCTGGTGCTTCAGAAAACAATTTATTGCTACTCAATGCATTAGTCGGAGAAAATCTTATTCCCGATGACGTTAGGATTCAAGTGACATTTCCTTGTAATTCTGAATTAATCACAAAAAGTATTCCTCTTTTAAATAAAATAAAAAATTTAAATTTACAACTTGAAGTTCCTTGTTCTGATAATTTTATTCAACTAAATTTTGACTTAAATAGTCGCGAATTTAAAACAAAAGCCCTAAATGCAGCCACAACTCTAAAACAACAAATTAATACTCATCTTGAAAAATCAAATATACAATACAGCTTATCTTTGGAAGATTTTATGGGTGCAGATAAAAAGCTTTTATTAGAGATCGCTCATGAAATTACAAACATCTGGTTACCAAGTACTTCTCCATTAATTATCCATCTCCCTAATACCATGGATTATGGCTCACCTGCAAATTATGCAGATGGTTTTGAATGGTTTATAAAAAATTTTAAAAATGCTGATAAATCTATTTTCAGTACTTTCTCAAAAAACAATCGTGGCAATGCCGTCGCTAACTGCGAACTAGCGCTACAAGCGGGAGCAACTCGTGTTGAAGGTAGCTTATTAGGTATTGGTGAACGTGCTGGTAATAATGATTTAATTATTATGGCCTTGAACATGCACTGCCAAAACATTAAATCGAATATTGAAATTAAACATATTGATAAGCTAATAGAAACTATTCAAGAAACTACGCGTATTCTTCCTCCTGTTCGCCATCCTTATTCTGGTGATTTATCTTTTACTGCATTATCACCAGGGCAGCAAAACATCATTTATAAAGGCTTACACCAGTTTGAACATTCAAAAGATAAGGTTTGGGATGTTCCTTACTTAAACTTAAATCCAGCAGATGTTGGGCGTGTTTATGAATCTGTCAAATATCAAACAACTGATGAATCAGATGATAAATTAATTAATATGCTTACAAATAATTTTGGTTTTCATCTTCCGAAATTATTAGCTGGGGAATTTAGTAATTTAGCTAAAGAAAAATTTTCAAATGATATAGCACATTTATCTCCGAATGAAGTACGTGATGTCTTCATGGATATCTATACTCGTAATCGGCATCCGATAGAATTGAAATCCATTAACTTTGAAAAAGCAGCTATTAATTCTGAAGAAGATCAGCTGCATTGCCAAGCTGTAATTGAGTTTAATGGCATAAGCCACGAATTAAATGGTACAGGCGAAGGCGCTCTTGATACATTAGTAAATGCATTTTCTAAAGATCTAAATTTACAAATTGACGTTGCAAGTTTCTACCAAAATGCTTTAACACATGGATCTAATGCATTGGCAGCAACTTATGTAAAAGTTGTTGACAAAGATGCAAAAGGTTATTGGGGGGTAGGTATTGATGGTGACAGTACCCTATCCGCTATTAAAGCGTTTTTTAACGCAGTAAATCGTTGTCAGCTACATTAGGAACGAACTCATGGATGAGTTAAATTATCTAACTGGTTTTGCTAATCACTTTGCAACTGAAGCCTTGCCAAATACTCTGCCACAAGGCCAAAATTCACCTCAAAAAGTAAATTATGGCCTATATGCAGAGCAGTTATCTGGCACTGCATTTACTGCACCTAAAGGGCAAAACCACCGTAGTTGGCTTTATCGAATTTACCCTTCTGTATCGCATGGACAATTTCATCCGATGAAGTCGAGCTTTATCTATAATATTTCTGCAACTGAAATTCCAATTTCTCCTAATCAAATGCGTTGGGATCCTCTACCCTTTCCTGAACAACCCACAATGTTTATTGAAGGATGGTTACCATTTGCAGCTTCTGGAAATTCTAACCTACATCAAGGAGCCACTACATATTTATATGCCTGTAATAAAAATATGGAAAATGAATTTTTTTATTCAGCAGATGGTGAATTATTGATTGTACCTCAAGTTGGAAAACTATTAGTTCGAACTGAATTTGGTTTGCTTACTGTTGCGCCTGAAGAAATATTAGTAATTCCACGCGGTATTAGATTTCAAGTGAAACTTTTTGAAAAAACAGCACGTGGCTATATTTGCGAAAACCATGGTGCTTCTTTTCGATTACCAGAACGTGGCCTCATTGGTGCAAATGGCTTAGCTAATGAACGCGATTTTCTCTATCCAGTGGCATTTTATGAAGATATTGACACTGAGCATACTTTAATTTGTAAATTCCTTGGAAATCTTTGGCAAGCGACTTTAGATTTTTCACCACTAAATGTTGTCGCCTGGCATGGTAATTATGCGCCCTATAAATATTCATTAAAAAATTTTAATACCATTAACTCAGTTAGTTTTGATCATACTGACCCTTCAATTTTTACCGTACTTACATCACCAACTGCTATTCCTGGAGTTGCAAATATTGACTTTGTAATTTTTCCTGAACGCTGGAGTGTTGCCGAGCATACATTTAGACCGCCTTATTTTCATCGTAATGTGATGAGTGAGTTAATGGGATTAGTAAAAGGCGAATATGATGCAAAACCAGAAGGATTTCATCCTGGTGGTGTTAGCATTCATAATTGTATGTCTCCGCATGGACCTGATGCTATGTCATTTGAGATTAACTGTCGGATTGCATTAAAACCAAAATATCTTGATAATATTTTAGCATTTATGTTTGAATGTTCCTTACCATGGATTCCTTCAAAACATGCCATTAACTCTCCGCTATTGCAAAAAAAATATCTGGATTGTTGGAAAGATTTAAAGAAGCGGTTTTCACTTTAAAGCCCATTTTTATGAAGACTCATTTTACTGCCCTCAATTTTTCTAAAAATATGTATTCAAACTCTGGTGAAACATTCGCGCTTACAGGCAAATAATACATTCTTTCAGTTGCGAACGCTTGACATTTAACAGCATCTTTTTCTGTCATTAAGTAATTTACTTGTGGATCAATCTGAAAATCTTTAATTGTATACTGATAATGATCCGGCATGGCTTGTTTTTCAAATGACAAATTTAGTTGTTCTAACGTTTGAAAAAATCGTTCAGGATTGCCAATGCCTGCCATTGCAATGAGTTTTTTACCTTCGAATAATTTTAGATCAGTTACTGCATGTTTGGTTTTTAAATTATAGAGAGTGCCTGGAATTAAATTCATTAAATATGATTTTTTTTTCTTATGCGGATTATTGTTAACTGTTAGTTCTGTAAAATTATCTAGAGTATTAATTACAACGAAATCCACTTCAGTCAAACGTTTTGCAGATTCACGCAAAGGTCCCGCAGGAAAAAGAAATCCATTACCAAATTTCCGTTGACCGTCTATTACCACCATTTCAATGTCACGTTGTAATGCGTAATGTTGTAAACCATCATCAGAAATAATAATGTCACAAGAAAATTGCTTTAATAAATATTCAGCGGCATAAGACCGATGCGGATCAATCACGACAGGTACACCCGTTCGAAGATGAATTAATAGCGGCTCATCACCCGCATCAGCAGCTGATGAATTCATGCTGACGTTATACGGAAAATTTTTTACTTTACAGCCATAGCCGCGACTTACTACGCCAGGTTTAAAACCCTGAGATTTCAATAATTCAACCATTGCAATGACAAGAGGTGTTTTGCCAGTACCACCTAAAGTAATATTACCCACTATAATTACTGGCACTGGCATTCGATATGATTTTAAAATGTTTTTTTGGAATAGCCATCGACGAATTTTAACAATCAATCCATAGATAATCGCAATAGGCATTAATAAAAAAAGTAAAATTGATTTTTTATAGTAAAGTTCAGCGAATGCTTTCACTTATGCCTCTATGCTTTCAGTCTTTTCAACCATTGTTGGAACTTCAGTAAATTGCATTGAATGCAATTTACTATATTCACCATTGATCTTCAATAAAGTAAAATGATCACCTTCTTCAATGATCTCACCTTCTTTCATAACCAATATTTTATCGGCATTTTCTATAGTAGATAATCGATGCGCTATCACCAATGTCGTGCGATTTTTAATTAATCGTGGCAGTGCATCTTGAATTGTACGTTCTGACTCGGTATCTAAAGCAGATGTGGCTTCATCTAAAATTAAAATAGGGGCATCCTTCAGCAATGCACGAGCAATGGCAATTCGTTGTCTTTGACCACCAGAAAGCAATAAGCCATTTTCACCAATACGCGTATCAAGTCCTTCTGGTAATGCAGCAATAAACTCCCAAGCATTAGCTGCTTTTGCTGCATCAATAATCTCTGCCTCACTCACATTATTAATTCGTCCATAAGAAATATTACATCGAATAGTATCATTAAATAAAATAACATGCTGTGACACATAAGCAAATTGATCGCGCAAACTTTCTAAGGTTGCTTTGCGTATATTCATACCATCAATTAAAATTTCACCGGTAAATTCATCATAAAAACGCGGCAATAAATTCACCAAGGTCGATTTACCACTACCAGATTTACCGACTAACGCCACAGTTGAGCCTGATTTTATAGAAATGTTTAAATTTTTTAATATTGGTTTATCAGGTGCGGATGCATAAGAGAAACTCAAGTTGCGAATTTTAATTTCTCCTTTGACACGTGAGAAAATTTCTTTACCATCATCAGTTTCACCAGGCTCATCCAATAAATCAAAAATGCCTTCAGCGCCTACTACCCCTTGTTGAATACTATTATTAATCGTTGAAATGTTTTTTACTGGTTTTAACATAGCGAGCATTGCAGCAAGAATTGAAGCAAACCCCCCTGCAGTAATATTTCCAACATGCGTTGTCGCTAAATAAATAGTAATGGCAATGATCACTGAAATAATTAATTGCACGATCGGTGATGCAATAGCATTTGTTGCTATTAATTCTAATTCTTTATTTCGATTATCAGTGGTAGCTGTAATAAATTTATTTGCTTCATAGGCTTGACCACCAAAGGTACGAATCACTCGGTAACCTTCAATGGCTTCTTCTGCGATATGTGTGACATCACCCATACGTGCTTGAACACGTCTGCCATAACGTCGTATTCGTTTACCTGAAAATGAAGAAGTAATGGCAATGATAGGTGTAACTGCAAAAAATAGTAACGTTAGTTTCCAACTTATAATAAACATAACAATCAATAAACCGACAATAGTACAGCTCTCGCGTACTAAGATTATCAGTGAATTAGCACTAGCATTAGAAACTTGATCGACATTGTATAATAATGTTGAAATTAAACCACCCGATGTTTTTTTATCATAATAATTAGCCGGTAATTTTAGTAAGTGATTAAACACCATTTGTCGTAACGTCATCACTACATTTCGGCTGATTCGACTAATAGAATAAGTTGCCAAAAATGATGCTATGCCTCTTAGCAAAAATGCAACAATTACAAATATAGGTAATAGTTCAATAAATTCTTTATTTTTTGCAATGAACCCTTGATCCAATAAAGGCTTTAACGACCAAGTTAATCCTGCATCCACTGCTGCATTACCACATATGCCGATCAATCCTATAATAAATCCGATTTTATAGCGCCAAACAATTTGAAACAGTCGGGTATATACTTTAAGCACTTCTTCCCTATTGCGTTTTTGCTCCGCATTTTTAGGTCCATAATCTCGATATTTTACTAGCTTTACCATTTTTTTAACTCATCTTTTAAAAGGCATTAAAAAGTTTATCTAAAGCCAGTTAGGTATTTTTTTCCATTACAACGGGTGGCTGCACCACTCCCAAAGAAATTACTAATTTCAATGCCTGATCGACAGTCATTTGTAATTCCAATATCTCTTTTTTCGGCAGCAACACTAAAAAACCGGATGTTGGATTAGGCGTGGTAGGAACAAATAATGTCACCATTTCCTCTCCAACAAGTTTTTCTACTTCTACAGTTGCGCCCCCAGATTGAAAAGCAATGCACCAAATTCCTTTACGGGGATATTCAATTAAATATACTTTTTTAAATGACTGGCCGTCTTTTGAAAATAAGGTAGTTGATACTTGTTTCGCTGCATTATAAACAGACCGCACCAAAGGAATCCGGCTTACAATAGCATCCCAAATCACAATTAGCTTACGACCTAAAAAGTTCGTTACTAATATTCCCGTACCTAAAACTATGACTACTGAGAGCAATACACCCATTCCAGGTAGTTGAAAACCAAATAATTGTTCAGGTTGATATGCTCTAGGTAATAGTTTTAGGGTGACATCAAGTAGATCCACAATAAAGCGAATTACAAACAAAGTGACAACTATCGGTAACCAAACAAGCAATCCTGCAATAAAATAACCTTTTAATGAATGTTTTAGATTTTTCATATTACTCTTTTTTTGATAAATCAGTTTTTTTAGGATCGGCTACTTTTACATCTGTAGCAGGTGTATCTGAGGATGTTTCTTTAATAACTTTCTCTGTTGGTTTTTTATTTTTGAAATCTGTTACATACCAGCCTTCTCCTTTCAATTGAAAAGCAGTACTTGAAACTTGTTTTTCCATTTTGTTCTTTCCACAAGAAGGACATTTAGTCAGTGGCTTGTCTGATATTTTTTGAATAAACTCTTCTTTGTGGCCACATGCTGCACATTGATACTCGTAAATTGGCATTTTTACTCCGAACTTTGATGACACATTTCTAAAATTCCAGGTTTTTACTACAAAAAACTCCAGAGACTCGCACTAACTCAACGGTAAGATTTACGAAAAACAAGCATTGTAGAAGAGTTTCTAGGCTCATTTTATTTATTTGGCTGAATTCGAGTAACTCGGGTTATTAGTAATAAATACAAAATAACGAAGAAGCCCACCAAAAGTTGAAGTTTTTCGTAAGTCCTAACCTGACTTAGTTGCAACTAAGTTTACAGCATAATATTATACAATTATTCAACCATTTTGCGAAGTCTAGATTTTATGCGAACCACATATTACCTTTTGGCAACATTAAAAGAGATCCCAACAGATGCTCAAATTATCAGTCATCAATTGATGCTACGTGCAGGTATGATTCGTAAGCTTGCCGCTGGCATTTACAATTGGTTACCACTTGGATTTAAAGTTTTGCAAAAGGTTGAACAAATTGTGCGGGATGAAATGAATAAAGCTGGCGCATTAGAATTGCTATTACCTGCTATTCATCCAGCGGAAGTCTGGCAAGAAACGGGTCGATGGGACAACTTTGCTCCGCCTTTGCTAAAAATGAAAGACCGACATAAACGAGATTTTTGTTATGGTCCTACTCATGAAGAAGTAGTTACTGATTTAATGCGCCGTGAATTAAAAAGTTATAAACAATTGCCCATTATCGTTTATCAAATTCAACATAAGTTTCGCGATGAGTTACGACCTCGTTCTGGTGTGATGCGCGCACGAGAATTTTTGATGAAGGATGCTTATTCATTTAATGCTGACAAAACCTCATTACAAGAGTCTTATGATAAAATGTATCAAGCCTATCATAATATATTCACTCGTCTTGGTTTAGATTTTCGCGCTGTATTAGCTGACACTGGCGCCATAGGCGGAACAGCTTCCCACGAATTTCAAATCTTGACGCCGTCAGGAGAAGATACCATTGCAATCAGCGATAGTAGTGATTACGCAGCTAATACTGAAATGGCAGAAGCCGTTGCACCTACAGGAACTCGAGCAGCCCCTAATCAATTCATTGAAAAAGTTTCCACTCCTAATATTAAAACCATCGAAGAATTAACTACATTTTTAAAATGCGATGCAAGCCAATGTGTAAAAACGCTTATTGTGCATGGCAAAAAAAATCAATTAGTTGCTTTAGTATTACGCGGAGATCATGAGTTAAATGTTGTGAAAGCAGAAAAGCTAGCAGAAATTGCCGCGCCATTAACTTTAGCCTCGGCCAAAGAAATTGCAGCAACTTGTGGCTGTGAACCTGGTTTTATTGGCCCAGTTAATTTAAATTTAACGATGATTATTGATCGAAGTGCAGCACATTTAGTTGATTTTATTTGTGGTGCCAATAAAAATGATATGCACTTAACAGGTGTTAATTGGGAACGTGATTTACCATTGACTACCATTGCTGATATTCGAGTTGTGGTTGACGGAGATCCGAGTCCAGATGGGAAAGGACATTTGAAATTAGTTCGCGGCATTGAAGCCGGGCATATTTTTCAGCTTGGTGATAAATATTCAAAAGCGATGAATGTGACATTTTTAGATGAAGCTGGGAAACAGCAAATCATGGAAATGGGTTGTTATGGATTTGGAGTATCACGTATCGTTGCAGCTACTATTGAGCAAAATCACGATGAAAAAGGTATTGTTTGGCCTGAACCCATGGCGCCTTTTGATGTCGCATTAGTACCCCTTAATTATCACAAATCTGAACGTGTTCGTGAAGCAACTGATAAACTATATGCTGAACTGAAACAACAAGGTTTTGATGTGTTGTTAGATGATCGTAATGAGCGTCCTGGTGTGATGTTTGCAGATATGGATTTGATCGGCATTCCACACCGCTTAGTTATTACTGAACGCGGTTTAGATGCAGGTACGCTTGAATATAAGAATCGTCGTAAAGCAGTAACTGAAAATATTTCAATTGAACAAATAGTAGTATTTTTAACACAAGTTTAAGTTTTTGAAAAAATTCTGACTATTTTATTTAGTATAATAAAATAGTCAGATTATAGACTGGGAATATTTTTTATAACTGTACTGAATTCCGTAAAACGTCAGCAGCAATAATTGTATCCACTTTAGTGGTTGGGTGAATGTAATTAAAAAATATGAAACTATCTGGGTTACCGTTACCATTAGGATTTACTGGATTACACCAAATTGCTTGATTAGTTGTTGTAAAATTATAACCAATACCATCTACTACACCGACGGGATGATTAATAACAAAATCTAACAATGGTTGGGGATTATAAAAATAAATTGCAATACCTGGATAGTTTGGATTATTTGCTGCGTTAGACAATAAATTTTGAAGTGCTTGGTTCCACTGCAAACTGAGCTGAAATAATTGTGTTGCTAGCCCTGGTTTATTTAATGCCCCTACCAGTGGCGCTAAAGGATTTCCAGGAGGTCCTGCTACCAGAGGTGTTTGAGAAAGATCTGGCATTCCAATAAATAAAAAATTTCTAGCGCCGGCATTATACATAGTTGAAATATAGGCGGAAATAGTTTTAAAATCATTGGGAATTACTATGTTTTGAAGTACTGCTGGCGCATTAGTTGAGTTGAAAAATATTGTGTCAAAAATATCATTCGCACCGCCCCAAAAAACATATAAATCGGCAGGATAGGCCGTACCATTTTGACGAAAATAGTTGCCCACTTCTCCCATCAGTATATTTGGATTATTGGGAGCTGTGCCAAAAATGAAATTCCCTGGTGAATTTTGCGAATTTGATGGTTGATTAGGATCATTTGGAATTGCACTGGGAGGAATGATAGTTGCACCGGCAACGGCAAAATCATTACCACTTAATTTTGATGGAAAAGCATGCCAATTAAAAAAATATTGATTGAAATGCATATTGTTCCATGGAGTGCCGGGAGCAGTGCCACCCACTGGATTGGTGACGGGTGCAGTTACATCAAAACATGGTTGTGTTGCAGTTTGTTCCACATAGTTCCCATTATCCGATAAACTGTCACCAAAATAAAAAGTAAGCGCGAAGATAGGAGGCAAACCATTTGCGTTAACAAAATTCGCGTAGCAGGTTAAAAAACATGACAATATTAATAAAGTAATTTTTCGCATAGTATATACCTCTTGTATAATATTAACTAAACTTTAAGTTGTATTGTAAACCAACTAAATTCGCATTACCTGAATAGTTCGCATTAAATGTTTGCAAACCCAGAGAATTTTCTGACACACTGTTTTGAATAAAAACATGTGCATAACCAAAGCTGATATCAGATCGATTATTGATATCATAAGTTGCACCCATAGTCACCCAATACCGATTATTATCAGGTAATCGCGCATTACGTAACGTATCACTCGTAATGGGGGTTTCATCATAAGCTAACCCCATACGTAATAGCAGATCGGGTCTAATTTGATAGCTTTGACCAACAGCAAAACGCCAAGTGTCGCGATAGTTGAATAAGATAGTTTGAGAAGGCATAGCCGATGAGTTTGGACAATTACCTACATAGTTCAAGGTAATACTTTTTAAAGCGCTCCAATTAATATATTCTATATCACTCATGACGGTCCATTTAGATGTCATTTCGTGCGAGGCACTAAGCGTTGCATATCCTGGTAAAGTCAAACTTGATGATAGGCTTGCATTTTGTATACCTGCTAAAGTAAATAATTGTTGTAAAGAATATAAACTGCTACTACTTAATTTTTCATTACCTTGTAATGATGATTGATTAATTTGTGAATGATAGGCTAAACCTAAAGCGGTGGCATCAGTTGGCTTAAATTCAACACCTGCATCCCAACCTAAAGCCCAACCATTGGCTTTATTATCACTGATAACATCACCAGGCTGAGCTAAGAATGACGGAAATTGTAAAATTCCTTGTCCATCTACTATTTGACTCAAATTAGCACTGGTATAATTTCCAATTAAACCACCACCGATAGAAAAACGAGGATCTATTTTATAAGCTATTGATGGGTTGATGTTAATAGAAGTAATTAAAGACTCGACAGCAAAATAGCGGGCAATAGAAGTTTCTGGATAACTTGTTTCTAAACCAAAAGGTACTTCAGTACCGATACCGAAAGACAATTTTTGATTCACAGGTTTAATAAAATAAAATCCAGGAATATAATTCTCTGTGCCTGGTCCTTTGGTGCTACCGGTAATATTTCTTCCATCAAAACCTGTTGCTTGTGTAGGAGTAAAATCAATATCACTATGCACTAAAATACCAGAAAGGCCCATTTCTGTTTGATCAACAAAAGCCATCCCAGCTGGGTTATAATATTGAATACTGGGATCAGTGGTTACTGTGGTGCCCGCATTTCCCTGCCCCATCATTACCGCACTTTGTTCATAAGATTGAAATGATGCAGCAAAAGCTACAGAACTTAAAATTCCCCAAGAAACAGCCACTGCTAATATTTTTTTTTGAAGCATATTTATACTCGCTATTATTATTTTAATTAAATATACCTGCCCGAGTATACGAAACTTTTTGTACAAAAGCACTCATTTTTTAGAATATTAAGTGCCCGATTTAATAGCATTTTTCTATAAGATGAAAACGTTGCTTTTAATAGAAATTCGCTGTTCTAATTAACTTTTTGGTGTAATTTTGTTCAGGATAATTGAGTACTTGTTCAGTTGTACCTTTTTCAATAATTTGTCCTTTTTTCATTACAATAATTTCATCTGCAAAATACGCTACTACAGCCATATTATGACTAATAAACAAATATGTGAGTTGGTGTTGAACTTGAAGTGCTTTTAATAAATTAATGATTTGTGCTTGAATTGATAAATCTAAAGCACTGGTAGGTTCATCGCAAATAATTACTTGCGGCTCAACTGCCAATGCTCTCGCAATACAAATT
Source organism: Gammaproteobacteria bacterium (assembly GCA_041740675.1). Lineage (GTDB taxonomy): Bacteria > Pseudomonadota > Gammaproteobacteria > JBGSLN01 > JBGSLN01 > JBGSLN01. The sequence continues at coordinate 13,747 of JBGSLN010000060.1, forward strand.
CTTTGTCGCTGGCCTCCTGAAAATTCATGAGGATAGCGCATGATACTATCCTCGGGTAATCCCATTTGGCGAATTAATTGTTCGACGGTTTTAGTTTGTGTCTCTTCACTGCCGATTTTTAAAGAACGCATTCCTTCCGCAATAATATCACCAACTAACATTCGTGGATTCAACGAAGAAAAAGGATCTTGAAAAATTATTTGGGCATATTTGCGAAATAATTGTTGCTGAGAGAAATCAACCTGCGGGAATTTAATTAGCCCTGCCGTATGAGGAATCAATCCTAATATTGACTTGGCTAATGTAGTTTTGCCACATCCAGATTCTCCCACAATGGCAGTAGTTCTACCCCTATTAATCTGAAAACTAACTCCATCTACTGCTTTTACATAGCCCTTTACTCGTTTTAAGATCCCTTTTCTTATTGGAAAATAAACTTTCACATCTTCAAGTTCTAAAACCAGCTCTTCATTAATAGAAGCAATTTTAGACGGAGAACTTGAAGAAACTGCCTGAAACTGAGAAACTTTCTTTTCTTTAAAATCTAAAATGAAAGTCGTTGGAAAAGTGTCATCATATAAGATACAAGCAACTTCACTTTGTTGAAAACTAATAAGTTTCGGCTGTTTAATTAAACAATTATCACTTCGAAATGGGCAGCGCTGATAAAAAATACACCCTTCTACTTTTTGAGTTAATGGTGGAACAACACCTTCGATACTTTGCAGCATCATGCCTCTTTTAGCGAAGCTTGGCATACTTTCAAATAAACCCTGACTATATGGATGCAAAGTTTTTTGAAAAAATTTCTCTTTAAGTCCTAATTCCATTAAATAACCTGCATACATCACCGCAACTCGATCTGCAATTAACTTTACTACTGAAATATCATGAGTAATCAATAAAATAGTTAAGTTATTTTCATGCTGTATTTTTTTCAGTAGCTTCAAAATTTCATATTGGACTGTTACATCTAATGCTGAAGTTGGTTCATCAGCAATTAATAATTCTGGTTCACAAGCTAATGCCATCGCAATCATGATTCGCTGTTTCATTCCACCTGAAAGTTGATGTGGATACGAATCATAGAGTTCTTCTGGATCTTTTAATTCAACTTGGTTGAATAATTCTATCACTCTTTTTTTAACATAAATTTTAGGACAAATTTTATGGGCTATGAGAGTTTCAGCTACTTGTCTACCCACAGTCATAACAGGGTTAAGTGAAGTCATTGGTTCTTGAAAAATCATACTGATTTTTTTACCGCGAATTTTTTTCATCGCACTTTCTGGATATTCACTGATATCTTTTCCTTGAAATAAAATTTTACTCTCTTTTCCTAATAATGCATTATCAGGTAACAAACCTATAATGGCTAAACTCAATAACGTCTTTCCTGAGCCAGACTCTCCTAATAAAGCTAATAACTCCCCTTTATTTATTGAAAGACTCTCAATAAAAACTGCATCTCTTGCATGTTTTTGATTATTAAATTTTATAGTCAGTTGCTTCAAATTCAGCATATTAATTGATCCTTGGATCAAATGCTTCTCGCACTCTTTCAGAAAAAATATTTGCCGATAAGACCAACGCAAACATAAATACAAAAGCTGTTAATAAAGGCCACCATACCATTGGTGAGCGGGCTAATTCTAATCGTGCACTATTTATCATATTGCCCCAACTTAGCATACTAGGATCAACACCTGCGCCCACATAAGATAAGACTGCTTCAGCAAGCACTAATCCACTAAAATTCAATACCATAGTAATAATGATAATATGCATTACATTCGGCAATATATGCCTAGAAATAATTCGGGATGAACTGACACCTAAAGCTTTTGCTGCGGTTATGTAATCGTACTCCCGCACTTTCAAAGTCTCAGCACGCAACAAGCGGCACAAATCAGTCCAGCTAGTTACACCCAAAATTAAGCATAACGCTAACAGTCGAATATCCGCTTGTTGTTCAATTGAACTAAATAAATCTGGATGATTGGCAAAAAATATTTCCAAACTCAAAATAGTTGCAGCAATTAATAATATGCCTGGGATAGAACTTAAAGTTGTATAAATATATTGAATAACATCATCGACCACCCCACCAAAATAACCTGCTGAGATTCCAAAAATAATAGCGAACGGCACCATAAATAAAGTAGTAATTGTGCCAATAAGAACACCGGTTCGGATGCTTTTTATTGCTTGATAAAAAACATCTTGTCCAATTTTTGTGGTGCCA
>JBGSLN010000061.1:0-8964 GCA_041740675.1 Gammaproteobacteria bacterium
GGACTCGCGTTCGCTCCTACAAGCTACTCTCAGAAAAGACAACTGTTGAATTAAAATTAATACTAAAGTTTTTTAACGATTTTATGCAAACTCATTTTCAATGACTTTTGCTTTGTTGCCAACTTTTTGATACCAGAAAAATAAAACAATCGGCACGATCATTAATATTAACCCAATACTAAAGCTAATTTCATAATGCCATGCACCCCCAACATTAATACCTTCAGGAGGAAAGAAACCAACAATTAATGTGATGAAAGTGCCCACAAGACCAAGCAATCCAACGAATATCATTCCAAGCTTCCCACCTGGAATTGCAAATTCTCTTTTAACGTGGCTATATTTAAATTTCAATACAATAGCACCAAGAAACATTAGCACATACATGAGCATATATAATTGTGTACTTAAATCAGTTAACAACCAATACGAACCATTGACACTAGGCATTAAAATAAATGCGAGACAAACAACGCTTACAACTATTGCCTGCAAAATTAGTAAGTTTTGTGCTACATTATATTTATTTGTCTTTTGTAAAAATTTCGGCAAATATCCATCTTCCGTTGCGTGCAATAATCCTTTTGCTGGAGAGATAATCCAATTAATAATTCCTCCCAAACTACCCACAAGCAACAAGATTGTAAGTATAGGTAAAGCCCAACCCATATGAAAGGTTTGTAAATAATCTTGAAATGCTTGCATGATGCCATCAACTAAGTTGATAGTTGCTGCAGGCACAATATAAGCTATTGCTAACGAGCCTAAAACCATGGTCACTAAAATAAATATTACCGAAATAAAAAGCGCTTTAGGAAACGTTTTTTGTGGATTTTTAATTTCATTCACATGCACGGCAGCAAGTTCCATTCCTAAAAATGCAGTCATAATTGCGGTTAAAGAAATCCAACTGTCAGTGGTATGGAAAGTTGGAAAAATATTATGGCTGGTAAAATGAATTTGCAAAGGTTTGCCCAATATCATCCAAATTAAAAATAAACTGATAATCAATAGCATCGGTATAACCATACCAAAAATCGCACAAATACTGGCGAATTTTGCTGATAAATGTAATCCTTTCAAATTTACAATGGTTAATCCCCAAAAGCTTATTAAAATAACACTCACTAGATAAAGTTTGCTATTTGCTAAACTTGGATCTAAAAGATACGTTAAGGTTCCAGCAATAAATGACAATATTGTTGGATACCAAACCATAGTGTTAATCCATTGCAGCCAAATAGCCACAAATCCCCAATGTTTTCCAAATGCCAGTTTAGTCCAATGGTAGATACCACCTTTTTCAGTCCAAGTTGAAGCAAGTTCAGCAGACACTAATCCCGCTGGAATTAAAAAAACAATTGCAGAAAAAATAAAGAAAAAAACCAAAGTAGTGCCAAATAAAGCAGTTGTAGGTAAGTTACGGATATTATCAATTGAGCCCGTAATTAACATGACTAATGTAAAAACAGTTATTCCACCCACTTTTTTATTGATAATTTGATTCATTACCTGACCTCTATGACTTTATCTCTAGCAAACACGGAGTAAAGTTTATTACAAATTATCACTCTAAGATAATGAATTAATTAAATCGTTCGATGAATAATTTTTATCAAACTATTCCAAAGGTAAACTCTTGAAATGTGGATCCTTAGTATAAGCTTGTAGAATTTCTTCCAATAATGTATCTACCAAGCTTTGATTGGTGATGTCTTTGATCACGCCATATTCTTCTTTCATTTTATTCATGCGATTTTGAATCAGCTTAGCAGCCGAGCCTGAAGGAAAAATAGTTGCAAGTACACGACGTGCTTCGGATGGTCCTATTCGCTTATACAATAGATTGCGTAATTGAGCATCTTCAGCTGTTGTACTAAAAGCCCATAACTCTACCGGGCCTAGGGTATTGGTTAATAATTGAATGTTAATGCCGTGCTTCGTAGAAAACTGAGCCAGAAAGGTTGCTCCACCTTCTCGAGGTCCATGGACACGCGATCGCAAAGCAACTTGAGCAGTTTCTGATAAACCAAATATTTGTGTGGTTTTTTCAATGGCTTGTTGCGGGCCAGCTTCCATTATATAAATGGCTGTGGCAAACTCGACCATCACTTCATCAAAATCATCTAATGATTGTGATACAAGTGCAACTTGAACTTTCCACTTTCGACCCTCACGCATGTCAACAATAACTTGATCTCGTACTGCTTGAACTTTAGAAGTGCGATGGAATTCATCATAAACCAACCGTTTATGATCTTCTCGGATTTCTGCTATGCGTGCTTGATGATAATTACGGTATGCATCTGGCATATCACTGACATTATCTTCATTTAAATAATAATGCCGAGCTAAAACATATCGCGCCAGCATATACATGACAGCTGTTTGACGATCAGCTGCATCACCACCCGTTTTTGCAACTTCATCCAAATCAAGCGAAACGACCCGAGCTTCTCCTAAATCAAAACTTGAAACGCGTGACAGAATTGGATATTCTCGCACAGCACTTGATATCATCCGCCCAAATGCGTTAATTAAACTCTCTCCAGTAGGCGAAATAATTTTGCCATAAAGATCTTCTACCACTTGCGAACGACAAATTGAAGCTGCATCAGCTAATAAGGGTGTTGCATAACGTTGGGCAAGCATTGCTTCATGAATAAATCCGGCAATAAATAAAGCATCCGTCACTTCCCACCAAGTAGTGCGTTGATCTCGGACGAAACCAATTTCATCTAATATCCCATCTACTAATGGTTCTATACCTGAGGTGTAATTATAAGGATTATTATCATCCGCTAAACTTTTGTAAAGCGCATCAACAACCATTCCTGCTAAATCAGTTATGCCATCATAAGGTTTATCAGCTCCAACCGGCGTGGTCAGTAATGTTAAAAAATTAACTAAAAACGCACGTTCTTGCGGTGTTGGAAAACGACTACCAAGTTGTGTATCAAATGGATTAATTGAATAATCAGGCGTCATTCGTAAGCGATGATATGCGACTAAATGTTTTTTATTTTGTGGCAATGCCTCTTTTAATAATGAGATCAATCCACTACTGGATGGCCCAATATCAATAATAGCGATTCGAGGCAAACGTTGAATCCCGCCGGCAAGACATAAAGCAAGGTTAATTGTATTTGATAAAACTGATTTACCAGAACCAGGACGAGCAAACATTAAGTCAATCCATGTTGTTTGCTGAGCTGAACCTGGTTGGAATGGCCATGGTTTACCATCTGGCGTTCTAAATAATTGCGCTCCATATTCCCAAGGAGAAGCAGGCCGTGTAATTGGCAACATATAAATAATATCAGACAATGGTGCCACAGAAGCTGTTGCTACACTTTTAGAAGTCACACCTAACATACTTGAAACAACACCAGCAAAGGCATCGCCTGAAACTTCAGATACATCGCATGAACCCCAGCCTTCAATTGCTTTGGCTAATTCTGCTGTACGTGTTCTTAATAATCCAATTTGACCCTCTGGTGCCCAAGTACAAGCTGCCACTTGCAATTTAACAATCGCATCATCGGTATTTAATGAAATATAATTCAGTAAATTCGCAGAATCACTGATCAATCGATTTTGTGGTGAAGAAAAACTTAAAATCGCACTTAAGATTGATTTAAGCCGCAACGAAGGTAAACCATTACTTTCAATAAAAAAAGAAATACGCCATGGGATTTGTGAAGCGAGAGTACGTGAAAATAAATTAATAAAGGTTTTTATATCTTTTGGAAATAAATCAATAAATACTGAAGAATAAATCCGATCACCAATTCGTGTGGTGCGCAAATCAAGCACTTCTGCATCCCTAGGAAAAATCTGTTGTGACAACGAAGGCCAAAGCAAATCTGATAATTCCCCTTTTGAAGATTTATAATCTTTTATTGTAATTTTATCTCCGGGGAGCACAGGCTGCCAATCATTAGCAGTAAAATCACGATCAACTGTTTTACGAACTTCCCGTATTGCATCATGCACTTTTAATAATTCAGCCATCACATTCAATGCTCTTAAATCATCAAGTATCCCACGCACAAATGCATCATGTGCATTTCTTAAATCAGGAATTGGGGCAATAATATTTTGTGACTTGGCAAAAGGCGGAAGTTTATTGTCTTTAATTACTTTTTGTTTATCTTTAATCGTACGTTTGTGCTGTTCCGCCGTCAAAATCCCCGGACGAGTCCACATAACAAAAAATACTGTTTCTTCAGCACAATAGTCTGCAACATAACGCTCCTTTTCTTCAAACAAATCAGCTAAGTTTAATTCTAACCGTTTTGCTGTTTGTCTTGCTGGTTCTAATATTTCATGAATACTATTACGCACAGCTTCACGATCATAATTAAAAAGCACTTGAATTGCGTGGCCAGGGCGCGACATTCGTGTTTGCAGCCCCGTAGTTAATCCCTCTGTCAAACGAGTGAATTCTGATGCGCCTAATAATGCTTGCGCGCCTATGATTTTAACAATAGAAATCAATGATCCATCATGGGAGACCAATACAGTAGGACTGTCTGCTGTTTCTAATTCGCAATATGCGTCAGTGGTTTGCTTTAAGCCTGAACTTATCCAAGCGACTAATGAATCCACTGCTTCTAAAACTGGATCTATAAAACTTGCCATTTCCGTGACCTAAATATCTGATGATAATTCTTGTAATGCTGATGCCGCCCAATGCTCAATTTGTTTTCTAAACCGTGCACGTGATGGCAACAAACGTAAATTTAATAGCAAATCTTTATGATTGCTAAGCTCTTGCTGTGAATCAAAGAGTAATTGTGAAAATACAGACGGGTCACTGGTTCCTTCACCAAATTGTTGTTCAACAACTTGTGATTGGAACTTTAAGGTCCGATAGACTGATTGTGCTGTAGTTCGGTAACCTGTATCGTTGGTGATTGCACAAAAAAGTACGTGACAAAAACTATTTAAATTACTTTGCGTGATATCTGGTAAATACACTAATGTTCCACCACCATAACTCACTCCGACTGATTCAAGAAAAAAACATTGACAACAAAAACAACAAGCTGTGGCCATATTACCAAGTTTATTATTATAGTAGTTTTGATCTAAATTAATTATTTCTTGAAACTCCCGAGCTTGAAAGCCACAAAATTGGCATGTGTGGTTATCTCTGCGAAAAACTTTTTCACTAAAAGTAACAAAGTTTCGCTGCATTTTTCGTGCAGCGAATACTCGCCAATTACCTGGCTGAATTTTCAGTTCGAGTGGATACATGTTAACTAAATGAAGTCACACCTGTTACTCCACCAGAAGAAGCTTTGGCACCAAATACTGTTTTTTCAGCCATACCAAAGATCGCTGGTAAAAAGATCAGCGCCGCAGCAATAAAAATAAGCGCTATCGGAGTACCCACAGGAATTTGTGTTGGATTATCTTTATGAGCTTTAAATTTCAATACTGCACCCACTGCAAAACCAAAGCCTGCGACATATGAACCTGCTGTAATAAGCTTAGCCAGGTCTGACATCGAGTTTGTTACATTTGCAGCTGCTTGACCAATTGATATACTTGCACCATAAGCAACACCAGCAACAATAAACCCTACTATCGATAAAATTGTTAGCGCTAGCCGTATGATAGATCTCTTACGAGTATTAAGTTTCATGTTCGTTTTCACAACAACGCCTCCAAAAAAACAAATTAAAAATTAACTAAACCCAAATGTATTCCAAATAACATCTTTTAATTGAACCACATTAATAGCCAAAGCTCCGCCAATAATATGTGTTAATGCTTTCCCACTTCCTTGCTGGCCTCCGCTTTGCTCTCCGGATCGCGCCACATAGACCCATCCACGGATAAAAGCAATTAATCCTATGATTTGCACCACTCCTATTACTGAGTCAATACTGGTTTGGGATATACTTCCCACTCCACCTCCAGTATAGCTCAAAATATTTGAAGTTCCAAAAAAGGTGAAATTTATCATATGAAAAGCTGCGGGGCTAAATATTAACATGGTCGCAGCAAATAAATAAGCTATCGGACCTTTTATATTTGCACTAGACGACATCATTGTACGTGATTCTCCATATGCTTTTAATGCGTATACTCCTTTGAAAGCAAAAAAGAAACCCATTACATAAGCCGTGGCTGTTAATAATTTCCATATATTGGGATAGGAACGAGATAAGTTTTGAAGCATAGATTGAAAATCTACGGAACTCCCTGAACTTGAGCATCCTGTTAATAATATAAACACTGCTAGTAAGCAAACTAATTTAATCACATATTGTCGAGACAACAACATATACTTTTATCTCTAAAGGTCTCTATATCGAAGTATAGCACCTGTTGAAGTTTTTACGAGCCCATTTACAACAGAAATCCATGTTACGCGCCCGTAACCTGCTAATCTATCTCCTTTACTTACAGTAGTTGTAGTTAATCCATTAGCTTGAACTAACCATGCACGGCCAGGAACCATCGCTTGTATATACCATCTGGGTGGTGGTGGCGGAAAAAATTTATGGACAACCATTGCTTTGGATTTTGGTTTGAATTTAAGATCATTAATGGTCATTTGTTGAGACTGAACTTGGGATGCTAATGCTTGTAATTGTTGATTCAGATCACTCAACTGATTTGTTAAATTCGTCATGGAATTATTTATAGAATATAACTGATCCGAAACTGCAGACATTTGCTGAGTCGTTGTAGCATCATTTTGTTGCATTTGTGATAACTGATTTTTCAAGTCAGAAGGTGGTGTAGTAGATGGTTGTGATTCTACTGGGATTACAGGCTCGGTTGCTGTAACAGTAGGAACAGGTGTTGTGGTTGTCTCTGGTGGTTTTTTGGATGAAGAATCAAGAAAAATATCAATTAATTTATAAAATGACAGTGCAACAATAATAATGCCAATAGCAATTAAAATTTTACGGCGATTAATTTTAACCGGCGTTTTACCAGAACTATCCTCAGCTGGAACGTTATAAAGATTGCTTTTAACTTCTTCAGCCTCAGTAAAATGAAATTCATCATCACTTATTGTTATTTTTTTATCTTCATCCATCATTATCTCACTTCGAACATCTGTACGAATATTATAGCATTTTTAAGACCCCGTAGGCGCAGCTACATCTTGTAAAAACAAAATGCCCAAACCTGTGCCCGAATATACTTTTACTGTTGGCGGCATATTAAAATATGGCTGTAACAGTGAACCAAACTGATTTCCAACATTGCCTAGCGCAACATACAGTTTACCAGAAGGTGATAATTCCGGTGAACTCACACTTGTTGAAGCCGCAGTGCTTATAATAGTCTGGCCTGATTGTAAAAATGCTTGCCCATATCCCTCCAAAAAGGAGGAAGCAAATAAACTACCAAATCGAATCAAATAATGATTATTGGTGTTGCTTGATAGTGCTGTTTCCGCCGTAGTTGGGCTAATGGCCACTGCATTAATAGTAAGCGTTTTTCCATATTGCTCTGAATTTAAGACATTGAATGTTAACATAACTTGCTTGCCATAAGGTGGAAAAGTAGTCAACGAACCAATTAATCTTGCACCTTTAAAGTTTCCAGAAACAATTGTTGCTAACACTGGGCCAGGATAATCGCTATTCACCGAGGTCGTAAGGACTGCAAACATAATTGTTCCTGCTTTAATGATAGAAGGAGCAGATGATGAACTTCCTCCGCTACCTCCAGCGCCCGACCCTCCAGCACCCTCACCACCGGCACCCGAGTTCTTTTCTTTGGGTGGAATCCCTTGCACTAAACTTTGAGTAGGTGCGGTCCAAGCTGAAAAAAGTTGACTGACTTGACTAGACATCGCAGCTTGTTCCATTTGTTGTCTCTGCTGCAATTGTTGTTGCTGGGCTGCTATTTGTTGTTGCGCTTGTACAGAAGCTACAGTAGTGGGTGCGCCAGTTGAAGTCATTCCAGGAAATTGTGGTTGACTTTGTTGTGCAGTTGTTGGGAAACCCGTTACATTAGAAGGTCCGCCGATGCCTGCAGCTGTCAATTGATCTGGAGTAAACCCTGCTTTAGTCAATTGTTTTATATCATATCCAGCATCTTGCAGCTGACCCGCAGAAAATCCTGCATTTTTAAGTTCATTAGCCGAATATCCTGCATCTTTAAGATCGGATGCACTAAATCCTGCCGCCTTCAATTCTGCAGCGGAAAACCCTGCTGATTGTAACTGTGCCGCTGTAAAACCCGCATTTTTCAGTTCTGCAGCGGAAAATCCTGCTCTAGCCAACTCCCCAGCAGTAAATCCAGCATTTTTTAATTCAGCCGCTGTAAAACCCGCGTTTTTTAAAGCTTGAGCGGAAAAGCCGGCTGATCGTAATTCACCGGCCGTAAAACCTGCGTCTTTTAATTGTGCTGCAGAAAACCCCGCGTCTTTTAACTCAGCTGCAGAAAATCCCGCGGCTTTTAACTCGGCTGCAGAAAATCCCGCGGCCTTTAACTCGGCTGCAGTATAACCCCCTGCTTTTAATTGTGCGGCCGTACAGCCAATGTTCTTCATCGCAGTAGCACTTACACCTTCTGCAATCGCTTGTTGAACAGCTGCAACACTACAACCAGCTGCTTTTAACGCGGCAGCAGTTACCCCTGACGGTAATCCCGCGCCTGTTGTTGTTCCTGCTGCGGCAATCTCAGCCGGAGAAAATCCAGCATCTTGCAATTGTTGACCACTAAATCCAGCATTTTTTAAATCAGCAGGAGAAAACCCTGCATTTTTCAAATCAGCCGCGCTAAATCCAGCATTTTTTAATTCAGCTGCAGTAAAACCCGCATTCTTCAAATCAGCTGCGCTAAACCCAGCATTTTTTAATTCAGCTGCAGTAAACCCTGCATTCTTCAAATCAGCTGCACTGAATCCAGCATTGCGTAAAGCTGCTGCTGAAAATCCCGCTGCTTTTAATTCAGCCGCAGTAAACCCTGCATCTTTCAATTCAC
>JBGSLN010000062.1:0-14823 GCA_041740675.1 Gammaproteobacteria bacterium
TGTCTTGTGTTGATATTGTTATTAGCATCAGTTAATTTATGTCTGCCTTTATATTGTTCAGAAAGTTGGCATAACGCAAATTTTAAGCGGCTATGGCGACTACGCACCCAACTTTCTTTACTCATAGCATCAATAGTATTATCAAGAACAGTCAAGAATCGTGGTAACCTAAACTTTTCGTAAGGGCTATAATGAAGCTGCAATCCGTCTTGCATTAATTTTGCAAGTTTTGATCGCCAATAGGTGCCTTCGGTATTGTCATCACTAATATAATAATCATAGATTTTTAAAATAGATGCTAACAAACTGTTAAATTTATCTTGATCAGGATCCAGTTCATCTTTAGGACCATCGGCATCAACTTCCATTAATTGTAACTCTGAGATACTCTGCTCTCTCTGTTCCTCCTCCTTAGGACTTTTTTTGGCAGGTTTTATATTACTTACTAGCTCCTGAATTTTATTTTTTAATAGATTAACTTCAGGGTCAGTCGTTACAATTCTTGAAAATACAGCAAATTTACCGTATAAGTCATCATAAATATCGCATTCACCATTTTGAATTTCTTGTACAATTGAAACAAGATATTCCGCCATATTTCCTGTTGACCAAGCAATTCTTGGTTTTTCTTCGTCTGCCGGCGTAATAAAAAATGTTTGAATAACTTTTTCAATATCATTTATCCATTTTCTTTCTTCAGTTCGTATGTGTTGTTGTGAAAAACGTCTACCTTCACCTTCCGTCTGTTCAGTTTCTTCCACTTCTAAGACAAAACTTTCAGAGGTTCTTTCTGTCGAAACTTCACCCTTAGAAGGTATGGAATTGTTTAAAAAGGTATGGTCAGGAGAATGTGGCTTAACTTTCTTTTTTTCAGAACTTTTGTTACTACTGACCACAACTTTTTGAGGACTAGAATTCAGCTTTTGTGTCCGTGTAGAGTCCGCTTCCTCTTCCTTTAATTTTTGTTGCCGTTTCAAAGAAATTAGCCCTCTTGAGGCAGAACCAAAACCATGCGTTACATCCTTCTCTGTTTCCTGCTTAATATTAGATCCTTTTTTAAGGCCTCCTTTGTTTGATCTTGTATGTTCATCCAAATCTAAAGTTCTAAAGCTTGGTTCTTGCAATTCTGCAATTTCTTCACCCTCGCTTTTTAATTTTATTATTTTTTGTATGGCGTTTTTGGCATCTTTTAATTTTTTGGTATCAATATTTAAAGTACCATAATTCGGTAAAGTATTATGCTTATCAAGTTTTTCAATAAATTGTATGTGATCAGGTTGACTCCAAATTTTCTTTAGGAAATTTTTGATTTCCGTAATTAAATTTTTCAAGTCCGTGGATAGCTCTATCGTTCCAACATCAGCTATTTGAGCTTGTAAACACTCTACTATCACTACTAATAATTCTGTTGGAAAAACCTGGCTGCTACCTTTATTGGCTTCAGAATTAGTCTTAAATTCAAGAAATGCTTCAAACTCTCTGGTTTCACAAAACTTAAAAAGAGCATCCAATATATCTTCTAGTTTAGTAAGCTGTTTTAACTCATCAGAAAACTTAACTTGTTTATATTTCTTATCATGTGTACTATGAAATGCAGCAAGATGCTGTGTGATTTGCTGAATTAAATGACAATAAATATAGTTTCTTTTTCTTTTATAATGCTTTTTACTTACAGCTTCAGCTTCTTCTAGATCAAGTAATTCTTTGAATCGTTTAAATTGTTTATTATGCGATTTATTTATTGATTGATACTCATTAGGATAATGAAATCGCAATAACAAACTTAACATTTTTATTAAATTCTCTGTTGCAAGATCTCGTGATTCAATACGTTGAGTGTTAACAATAAAATTAACAATAGCCTCTTTTATAGTACCGTGAACCGCCTGTTCATTTCGAAAAACAAGAGGCAGTAATGCTCCCTGCAAAGTATATATTAGCTGTCTAGCCTGATTAGGGATAGAACTGTTAACTCTCTTGATAATCTTTTGTCCTGAAGGAGTTGACAAAGTTATATCAATAGCTCGGAGAACATCAGCAATAATAATAGGAACGTTCGTTATTAATGTTTTTTTCTTGGGAGTCAAAACGTTATCACTATTACGGCTACGAAGAGTTTTCATATCCACATCTTCTTTTAATGTCTGATTAGCCGTTCCTGCGTATCGTTTTAGCTGAGAATGTATAATTGAACCTTGATGTTCTAAACAAACATGGCCAGATACACGCTTAGCAGATTGGTTATCAACATATATCAATCTATCACTCTCTGATTTTTCAAGAACTTTTTTATGCTGACATGTTTCTCCTGGACATTGGCTCAATGTAGATCCATTCTCAGAAAGTGCCTTACCTAAAATATCATATCTTGCTATTCTCTGAGTTGCATCTATTACAATACTTGATAAATAGTATCCAACATCATTACCATTCTGTGCGCCGGCAAGTGCGGCAAGTTTGGGCTCACGTTTGTTGTTTAGTTCTCCCAACAAAAGAGAATACGCTTGCAGATTATCGGTTTGAAATTTAGATACTCTGACGAGAGCTTGAAATTTTCCTTCAACTAAGTTTTTTCCATCTGCTGCTATAATAAGCAATTCAGTAATGACTTGTTCATAATTAGTTACGTCAATATCCTGTGCAGAATCAATATTAAGTTTGGTTAGAACAGTATAAAAATTAAAAGATTGGTGTATTTGTTCAAAAAAGGATTTGAGATTTGTTAAAAATTCATGGTCAGTAAATTGACTAACAAGATCATAACCGCTATCCCCTTTCTTTCTAGCAATAAAATCTTTAACTCTATCGTGAAAACTCTTTTCAGTTTCAAAGAACTCTTGTAACGCAATGATTATATCTTTGATAGCTTTTTGCTTTTTTTCAAATTGTTTTAGCTGAGCAAATCCTTGATGTTGTGTGCAAACTTCACTAGATTTGGGTGCAACATTTTGGTTTTCACCAACTATCTTTCCATCATTCTCTGATTTTTGAAGAACATTTCCATGCTGACATTTTTCTGCTGTACATTTAAATGTAGGTCCATAGTCAACAAATGCTTTACTTAAACCACCATAACTTCCTATTTGATAAGTCACTCCTGTTATAATATTTGATAGATAAGATACAAGCTCATTATTAGGAGATGCACCAGCAAGTGATTTAAGCTTTGGTTCCTGTTTCCCACTTAAGCTTTTCAACAAAAGACCGTATGAGGGCATTTTATCAGATTGAAACATAGAAATTTTGATGAGCACTTGACATTTTGCTTCAATTTGAATTTTTTTCTCTGCTGCTGTAGTAAGCAATACCTCAATAATTTTTTCAAAATTAGTTTCGTTAATCTCCTCCACAGATTTAATATTAAGATTCTTTAGAATAGTACAAAAATTATAAGATTTGTCTGCTGTTACAAACAACGACCCTAACTTCGTCGTTAATAAAGTATTTTTTGTATATTGACCAATAAGCTCAAGACCACATTCCCCATTCTCTCTAGCAATAAAATCTTTAATTTTGCTATGAAAAAGTTCTTCCTTCTCAAAGAATTGTCGTAGTTCAGCTATTATAGCTCTAATAGCTTTTTGCTTTTTTTCCTCTTCTTCTTTAAGCTGCTGTTTTTTCTTCTCTTCTTCCTCATGTTGCTGCTTTTTTATCTTTTCCTCTTCATTATCGCTAATGGTTGGAATCATTTGTTGCATAGCATGTACCTTTCTTATTTTTTATTACTCAAAATCTTTATTGTTTTATGTTGATATACATTACTACAGTAATTTATATGGGCATACCCATTTTTATGAGACAAAGAATTTGTAAATTAAACTATTTATTGAAAAAGAGGGATAAATATAGCATTAATTTTTTTGATAAAACAATCCTTTTTTTATATGTTTTATAGGCTTACTAGATGTATTTAATATACTGTTAGACTTACACAATATATGGCATATGCTTATAACACTTTCATCCATTCAACAACGCTTCTACAAACTCTTCAGCTTTGAAAGGACGCAAATCGTCAATTTTTTCACCGACCCCAATAAAACGAATTGGAATCGACAAACTTTTTGCAATTGCAAAAATAATACCGCCCTTGGCAGTGCCATCCAATTTTGTTAATGCAATACCGCTAACATTAACTGCTTTTTGAAATTGCTTTGCTTGATTCAAGGCATTTTGTCCATTACTCGAATCTAAGACTAATAAGATTTCATGCGGCGCTTCGGTATCAATTTTGCTGATAACGCGTTTGACCTTTTCTAATTCTTGCATCAAATTGCTTTGTGTATGTAATCGTCCTGCGGTATCAATAATCAAAATATCAAAACCACGCGCCTTTGCTGCTTGCAATGCATCGAATGCTACAGAGGCACTGTCTGAACCTTGCTGCTGCGCAATCACTGGAATATTATTCCGTTCTCCCCAAACTTGTAATTGTTCAATTGCAGCAGCACGGAAAGTATCGCCTGCCGCTAACATTACTTTCTTTCCTTCGGTTTGAAATCGTTTTGCCAATTTTCCTATGGTTGTTGTTTTACCCGCTCCATTAACACCCACCATCAAAATTACAAATGGCTTTTGGGCTGCAATAATTTCTAAGGGAGCTTCACTGGGTTGCAAAATTTGATAAAGTTGTTGTTTTAAAGCTTGCATTAATGCATCAACATCACCCAATTGTCTTCGAGAAATTTGTTGGGTTAAATGTTGGGTAATTTCCATACATGCGTCAACACCCACATCTGCTAACAACAATTGTTCTTCCAATTGTTCTAATAAATTTTCATCAATGATTTTTTTCCCAAACACAATATTACTCAACCCTTGAGTGAATTGAGTGCGGGTTTTACTTAAGCCATTTTTTAGTCGACTCAATAACCCTTTTTTATCTTGTCCTGGTTCCTCTATTGGGTTTGTCGATAAATCTATCGCTTCTTCTTTCTTTAGTGTTTCCTCATTGGATTTTTTACGTTTTAAAAAATCAAACATCTTGCTTTATTCCCATAATTAAATAGAATGCTTTGAATAAATTGTATCATGGTAGCGGCTTAATCCCTAATGCCCGAGGAAAACTTATGCGGAAACTTACATTTATTTTTTGCTGGCTAATGCTCGCTTTTGTACAACAAAGTTGGGCTGCAGCTGTAGAGACTGTAAGCCATTATCAACTTAAAAATGGATTAAATATTTTTGTCAAAGTTGATAAACGCGCTCCGGTGGTAGTGTCTCAGGTTTGGTATAAAGTTGGTTCTAGTTATGAACCCAATGGAATTACTGGAATCTCCCATGCTCTAGAACATATGATGTTTGAAGGATCAAAAAATTATCCTGGTGATGAATTTTCCAGTATTATTGCAGCCAATGGTGGTGAAGAAAATGCAACCACTGACTATGATTACACTTATTTTTTTCAAACACTGTCTGCAGATAAACTCGCCATTAGTTTTCAATTAGAAGCTGATCGAATGCAGAATTTAATTTTGAGTCCCACTGCATTTAACAAAGAAATTAAAGTTGTACGTGAAGAACGCCGTATGAGAATTGATACTAATCCTCAGGGTATAACCTTTGAAAGGTTCATGGCTGCGGCATATTTATCAAATCCTTATCATCATCCAGTTGCAGGTTGGATGAGTGACTTAAATCATATGACTGTGAACGATGTGCGCAATTGGTATCATCAATGGTATGCACCGAATAATGCAATTATTGTTGTAGTCGGAGATGTTAATCCCAATAATGTTTATCAATTAGCTGAAAAATATTTTGGTTCTATCCCAAGTCATTCATTACCGATAGTAAAACCCCATCCTGAAGTTCTACAACTTGGAGAAAGAATTGTAAAAGTCAATGTACCGGCAAAATTGCCGATGATTTTTATGGGTTACAATGTACCTTCCATCAAAACAGCGAAAATAAAATGGGAGCCTTATGCATTAGATTTAACCGCAGACATTTTAGACAGTGGTGCCAGCAGCCGCTTTCCCAGTCAATTAATTCGTGGTAGTGAAGTCGCAAGCAGTGCACAAGCAGGCTATAATCCGTTTGCACGTTTATCGACAGAATTTATTCTAGTGGGTACCCCTGCAATAAATCATACGATTCCAGAATTACAAAAAGCATTGCTGGCTCAAATTAAAAAATTAAAAACTATACCGGTAACATTGGCTGAATTAAATAGAGTTAAAACGCAATTATTATCTCAAAAAACTTTTGCTAATGATTCTATAGAATATCAAGCAACGCAAATCGGAGGTCTAGAAGCCGTTGGGCTTAGTTGGCATATTGATGAAAATTATATAGAAGAAGTTAATAAAATTACTCCTGCACAAATTCAAGCCGTCGCAAAAAAATATTTTGGATCCAACCGATTGACGATTGCTTATTTAAATCCAAAGAAAATTAATACAACCACCACGGTGCAACCGATGCAAAGCTCTTCACCGGTAGGAGAAACTCATGTGCATTAAAAAATATTTTATTTGTAGCTTTTTCTTACTGAGTGTTGCCTTTGCTAATCCAGAGCTCAATATCCAAACTTGGAAAACCACGCAAGGTACGCCGGTTTATTTTGTAAACGCACCACAAATCTCCATGGTAGATGTATTAGTGGCATTTAATGCGGGTGCCAATCGTGATGGTTCGCAACCTGGTTTAGCAAGTTTTACCGCACATATGCTTGGAGAAGGCACAACAAATTTGTCAGCTGATCAAATCGCAGATCAATTTGATACCCTAGGGGTCAATTTTAATAGCAATTCTAGCCGAGATATGACTGTGGTTGCATTTAGAAGCTTGACCAAACCAACCGTATTAAAATCTGCGTTACAATTATTTCGTGATACTTTAACCCAAGCCAATTTTCCTGCCAATGCTTTTGCCCGTATCAAAGCAAACACCTTACAAGCAATTACTATGCAACAGCAAAACCCTAGCACTATTGCTGCCATAGATTTTTTTAATAATGCATTCGCCAATACCGTTTATGCAAATCCTACTTTAGGTACAACAAATTCAGTCACTGCTATTAACCAGGCTGATGTGATTGATTTTTATAAAAAATATTACGTGGCACAAAATGCTATTATTACAATAGTAGGCGCAGTAAATAATACAGAAGCCAAAAATATTGCCGAACAAATAAGCTCAGCATTGCCTATGGGTACTCCAGCTTCAACATTATCTATGGCGCAACTGAGCCCGGCAAAGTCAGTACAAATTAACTTTCCTGCTGATCAAACTACGATATTAATGGGTCAAGTTGGCATTGGTTATAATAATCCTGATGAGTTCCGATTATTAGTAGGCAATTATATTCTTGGTGGTGGAATGACTTCACAATTATTTTCTATCGTTAGAGAAAAATATGGTTTGACTTATGGCATCGGTAGCTATTTTATTCCATTCGCATATAACGGCCCTTTTGCGATTACTTTACAAACCAAAAATGACCAAGTTCAAACAGCAATAAATATTACTCATCAAGTGCTGGTTGATTATTTAAAACTAGGCCCAACTGAATCTGAATTAAAAGCTGCAAAGGACTTTTTAATTGGTAATTTTCCACTTAAAATTGACAATAATTCGGATATTGCAAATTATGTATTAACCATGGCATTTTATCATTTGCCATTAGATTATTTGGATACTTATCGCGAAAAAATTAATGCCGTCACCATTGATCAAATTAAAACAGCCATGAATAAATATATTAATCCAAATAATTTTGTTACTGTCACAGTAGGTGGACATGGTGCAACACAAAGCCAATAGCTTACGCATCATCGGCGGCCGATTTCGCGGCCGCAAGATTTCTTTTCCCGATCTTCCTAACATACGTCCAACACCTGATCGTGTTCGAGAAACTTTGTTCAATTGGTTGCAAACTGCTATTGTCGATAGTGTCTGTTTAGATTTATTTTGCGGCAGCGGTGCATTAGGATTAGAAGCGATTTCTAGAGGTGCCGCTCAAGTATTTGCCTTTGATAAAGAAAAAAAAATAATCGAACACTTAAAAAAAATTGCTACTGAATTGCAGTTAACTCATTATCAACTTGTACAAAAAGAAATTCCTTTTGAATTAATGTTTGAAAAAGATTCGGTAGATATAATTTTTCTTGATCCACCGTTTCGACAAGACTTTGCTTGCATGTGTTTAACTTGGATAGCCGAGAGCAAAATATTAAAATCCGATGGTTTGGTTTATTTGGAAACTGAATGGGATTTTGAATTACCTTTATTAGAACAGTGGGAAATCATAAAAGAAAAAACTGCTGGCCAAGTTTGTTATCGATTGCTTAAACCAGTTGTGAAAGAAAAGTAATTGCCGGAACAATCACCGGTTCATGATACTGAAAACAATCTGCATTAACATAAGGTAAGTCATAAACCACTTGAAAAGCATGAGGTATATTTAACATTTTCTGATAATAATATAAGTGTTTACTGATGCCTTGATTATTCGTTGATTTTACTTCTACTAAAAACCACGGCTTATGATTCCTCACCATTAAAAAATCAACTTCTCGCATTTCTTTATCTCTTAGAAAATAAAGTTCGAAATCTCCCAATCCAGAATCAGTCCAAAATTGAGCTGCTTTATATAAATGCGATGCAATAAAATTTTCTATTTTTTTCCCTTTATTATCTTTAATCAATGACCAATCCCATAAATATAGTTTTGGCATTTTTCGCAACGACCGTTGTACATTAGTATGCCATGGCTTAATAGTGTAGCAATAATAAAATTCTTGCAGGGTTTTGATCCAACGATGAATTGTGGATTCAGTAATACGCATTTGTTTTGCCAAATTTGCTACATTTATTAAATTTGCTGCATTTTCAATTAATAAATCACTTAAAATTTCTAACTCTGAAAAATCTTGAATTTGACTAAGACTACGAATATCTTCTCTTAATAATTGCTGTTTCCGTAAGCGCTGCCAATTATTTAAGAATCTCATATTTTGATTAATAAAAGGTTCGGGAAAACCACCAAATTGCAGTAAGCGTTGCATCTCTGTCACACTAATTTCTTTGGGCAACTGAATTTCCGTTTCTAAAATTGGAGTTTGTAATAATTCACCAATAGACAATGGATGAATACGATATAAAAAATATCGTCCCATTAGACTATCCCCACCGCGACGATATAAATCTAAACGAGCACTACCGGTAACCACAATTTTGCACTTATCTTCATATACATCAAAAAAACCTTTTAAAAAATTTTTCCAACGTCTAAATTTATGGATTTCATCAAAAATAATAATTGGCTTTTGATCTCGTAATCGCAGCAACTGGGTAAATTCTTCTACTGCTTTTGAGCCTGACATAATCAATTGCCGATGATCGGCATTATCCCAATTAAAATAATATACCGTAGTAAATGCATCTTTTAAAAAGCTGCTCAAAGTTGTTTTACCAACCTGTCTAGGTCCTGCTAAAAATACCATCTGTCGCAAGTTAGTTACATGCTCTTGAATTAATTGAAAATATTTTCTATGCATTGCGTAGGGTAATAATGTTTCGTATTGACTATTCTAGCATAGTTGCAAGAAAAGTCATGACTATTCTTGCAACTATGCTAGAATAGTCAAACATTTCATAAATAATAAACTGTCTTTGTCATTACTTTTGAAACAAGTTGCATGGTTTGTTTGATGGGAGTTGGCAGTGTTGCAGCACCAAATTTTATCGCTGTTTCTGCATGTTTTGCTTCATCTTCCCGCATTTGCTTGACGATAGCTTGACTGGGCAAATCAGCCGTAGGTAATTTTTGCAAATGCCTATCTAAATGTGCGCCCACTTGATTCTCAGTTTCTGCTAAAAAACCTAAATTCCATTTATCACCTGTAAGTCCTGCAACCACCCCCAAAATAAATGAACCGCCAAACCAAAGGGGATTTAAATAACTGACATGACTTCCTAATTGATGCACCCGTTTCTGACACCAATATAAATGATCAACTTCTTCTTCAGCACAATGCTTTAATTCTTGTTTGATTTTTTTAGAATTTGCCACCATAGATTGGCCAAGATATAAGGCTTGAGCACACACTTCGCCGGTATGATTTACGCGCATTAATCCTGCGGCATGCTGTTTTTCATCTGAAGTTAAGGAAACTTCCGCTATATTTTCTGTGGGTTCAAGCCGTTTAGTTGGCGCCAGTGAACCTGTAATAGCACGCAAATTTTCATCAAATTTTGTGATTAAAGTATCAATCAATGATGTGGTTTTTTTTTTCATGTTAAATGTTTTGCCCTAGTACTTGCCTAATTTGATTTTGTTTGTCAGATGGCAGTGTTGGCCAAACGGCCATCAGAGTCTTACCAATCAACCGTTCTTGTTCAGCTTTATGAAAACTTTCCCATGGCCACTCTGCATTAATATACAGTGAAGTCAAAAATGCTGTCATCAATGCAGCAATAACTGCTGTAGCTATTCGATCAAATCGCAACCAACGCAATAAACGTCGGATTGAACTTATCGCATTTGCTGTAGTTGTTTCAAGCTCTTCATATGAACTTTCGGCTCGACGTCGAAAATCTTCGACTACAACAGAATTTTCTTCATTCAAATGATGTAAAGCACTACTCACTCTTTTTTCAGTGGCAATTGAGACTTGTTCTAAACGATTGCTACTCTCTTCAGCTACCTTTTTATAGACATTGCAAGTTGCTTTGATAGCTACAAGATGATCCTCACCTTGCTTCATCGCTTTTTCTGCAGAAACTCGCCAACGAGCAGCACCTGCGACCGTCATTACTTCTTTAATATCATTCAATGCCTTACGAATTTCATTAATCTGTACTTGCATCTCTTCCTTTAAAGTAACAATTTGTTGATCCATTTCTTCTTTACGAACTTTAAATCGATCTTCGGTTTGCTCATATAGCGCCATAAATTGCGCTAGATCTTGTAATATTTTGTGAAGTTGTTTATTTGGAAGTTCGTCGATGTGCATATCCATAGCATTAATCTCTTTATTTTTCCTGTTCATATTTTAGGCTAAAATCGCATGAGAGTATAGCATTAATTTTATGAAAAAACTGATATAATATATTAACTATTTAAGTAAGTTACTGATATTTCATGCCATTTGATGCTTTAGAGAATGATCGTTTAATCCGGGCATTGTTGAAACAGCCTGTTGATCGAACCCCTATTTGGATTATGCGCCAAGCTGGCCGATATTTGCCTGAATATCGAGAAATTAGAAAATCCGTTCCTAATTTTATGTCTCTTTGTCAAAATCCTAAGTTAGCCTGTGAAGTCACTTTACAACCCTTAGAAAGATTTGACTTGGATGCGGCAATTTTATTTTCTGATATTCTAACCATTCCACATGCGATGGGTTTGGGTTTACACTTTGCTGAAGGTGAAGGCCCTATTTTTGATCATCCGATCCGAAATGCAGCTGATGTTAAACGTTTGAAAGTTCCTGATGTGAAAAACGACTTAGGCTATGTTATTGATGCTGTCACCACTATCAAATATGCCTTAAAAAATCGTGTTCCGTTAATTGGTTTTGCAGGAAGCCCTTGGACATTAGCAACTTATATGATTGAAGGTGGTTCAAGCAAAAATTTTAGTAAAATAAAAGCCATGCTTTATAGCACCCCTGAGTTATTACATGATGTATTATCGCTGTTAGCTGAAAGTGTGACTCAATATTTAAATGCGCAAATTAACGCTGGTGCAAATGCAGTCATGATCTTTGATACGTGGGGTGGATTATTAACTGAACCCGCTTATTTAGAATTTTCCTTAACCTATATGCAAAAAATTGTTGCCGGTTTAATCAAACATAATCATCAAGGCGTAGTGCCAAATATTTTATTTACTAAAGGTGGAGGTTTATGGCTAGAACACATTGCTGCAACAGGTTGTAACGCTGTTGGACTTGATTGGATGATTAATATTGGTGACGCAAAACGTCGAATAGGCAACCAAGTTGCATTACAAGGTAATTTAGATCCAGCAGTGCTCTATGGCACCCCAGAAGTTATTCAGAAAGAAGCGAAACAAATTCTAAAAGATTTTGGTAAAGGTACTGGACATGTTTTTAATTTAGGACATGGAATTCATCCTGATATAGATCCTGAACGAGTAAAAGTTTTGGTGGATGCAGTGAAAGGTTTTTATGATTAAAATAAGTAAATTTGTGCCTGCCTGGTGGCTACGTAGTCCTCACTTGCAAACTATTTGGGGTTCTATTTTACGTACCCCTCCGAATGTAAAAACTCGTCGAGAAAGGTTGGAATTACCTGGCAATGATTTTCTTGATTTAGAATGGCTCGATGTTCTTTTTGAAGATCCGACTCGTCCTATCATTCTCATACTACATGGCTTGGGTGGTAACATTGAATCTCATTATGCCAAAGCAATTATGCAAGCTATTGATGATTGTGGTTGGTATTCGGTATTCATGCATTATCGTGGCTGCAGTGGTGATCCCAACCGTCAATATTTCAGTTATCATTCTGGCTATACTGCGGATGTTGAATATGTAGTTTCAGTCATACAAGCTCGCTACCCACATAATCCACTCGCTGCAGTAGGTTATTCATTAGGTGGCAGTATTTTATTAAATTGGCTAGGAAAAACTGGCGGCAAAAATCCTTTAACAACCGCTGTTGCCATATCTGTACCGTTCGAACTTGGCAAAGCGGCTAATCGTATGCTAAGTGGTGTGTCTCGATTATATCAATGGCATATGCTCCGAAATTTGCGTAATCATATGTCGCATAAGTTTGAAAAACTAGGCAATCCAATTGACTTAGATAACTTGGATGAACTAAAAACTTTTTGGGAATTTGATACATTTGTTACTGCACCTTTACACGGTTTTAAAAACGCAGATGATTATTATGAAAAAGCAAGTTGCAGGCATCAATTAAAAAATATCGCCAAACCAACTTTAATTATTCATGCAGAAGATGATCCCTTCATGTTGCCTGAAGTCATACCGCAGGGAAATGAGTTAACCCCTGATATCGTCTTAGAATTAAGTAAGACCGGTGGACATGTGGGATTTATTACGGGTAATATTCCAGGATCAGCTGAATATTGGTTAGAAGGTCGAATTATCGATCATTTATTAGATTTTTTTCCACGTTATGAAAAAATATCTATAGAATCTAATGATGTTAATATTGTGCCTCAACGCTTGTCAGGATCTGAATAAAACAGCTGTTTTAGAAACACCAAACTTGTTTCATAAATACCTTCTACTTGGGATGCTCTAGGACCTGCAATATTCAACACTGTGATATTATTTTCCTTCATCCATTGTAGGATTTTCGAATGATCTTGTGATACTGAAAGATCAACCATCATATAAGGCTTCTTTTTTTCTTTTACTTCATCGATTGTTAATATCGTTCCGTCTGTCACAGTTATAGGTAATTTAGGCACTAAAATTAAGGTTCCATCCGAATCACGAATATTTAATTTTGTACGTTCATTTATATCACTCGAGCTTGTTTCAATTAATTGATATTTCCCAGAAATAATTCCATCTTCTGCCAACCGTCCCTTAGGACACCAACCACCGTGTAAAATATCTAATTCGATTGCAACATCTAAAGCCGCTCGATCAACCCCTGTTTGTCCACCAGAAATAATTTTCATTGTAATTGTTTGAGGCTTTTTTCTATATTATATTAATAAAAATATATAATAGGAATAAGGCAATCCATTATCACAAAAAATGCTGGGGGATTTATTTGAGCAATTTGTCGGAATGGAATATAGCATATAAGCAACTAAAAAGTCTGTACTCTTCCCAAGTTTTATACTAAAATTGAAAAACTATCTTATTGATTTTTAATAAATTTTAGGTTTCGCTAACAATGCTTTTTTGCCACAGCTAATATGAATTCTATTCCTTTAAGCCTTTATATCCACATCCCTTGGTGCATTAAGAAATGCCCCTATTGTGATTTTAATTCTCACGCTGTGAAAGATAGTATTCCTGAAGAACTCTATGTCAAAAAATTAATTGCTGATTTTCAAGCAGACTTGCCTTGGGTGCAACAACGAAAATTACATAGTATTTTTATTGGCGGGGGCACACCCAGCTTGTTTTCTGCGAAAGCTTATGAAACTTTATTTGCAGCCATTTTTAAATGGGTCACGCCTTGCGAAGCTATTGAAATTACCTTAGAAGCTAACCCTGGCACGGTAGAGCAACAGCGATTTAAGGACTATCATGCGGTTGGTATTAACCGATTATCACTTGGCTGCCAAAGTTTTAATGCAAAACATTTGCAAGCGTTAGGTCGAATTCATGATCCTCAGCAAGCATTGAAGGCTGTCGATGCAACAATGAACGCAGGATTTACTAATTTTAATTTGGATTTGATGTTTGCTCTACCCTCACAAACCGAGCAAGAAGTCTTAGAAGATTTACACCTTGCTTTATCTCTCAATCCAACCCATCTTTCTTGGTATCAATTGACTTTGGAACCCAATACACTATTTCACAAATTTCCACCAAAATTACCGGAAGAAGACTTAATCGCAGCGATGTTTGAATTGGGACAAACTTATTTAGCAGCGAATCAATTTTTGCAATATGAAGTTTCTGCTTATGCAAAAAATAATCAACAATGTCAGCACAATTTGAATTATTGGCAATTTGGTGATTATTTAGGAATAGGTGCAGGAGCGCATAGCAAATTGACGAATCTTTCTAATAGACAAATTTATCGATTGCTAAAGCATAAACATCCTAAAACCTACATTGAGGCTGAGAATTTTATAGCAGAGTCAAATTTAGTGGATCCAACTGCATTGCCCTTTGAATTCATGCTTAATGCTTT
>JBGSLN010000063.1:0-7218 GCA_041740675.1 Gammaproteobacteria bacterium
TATCTTTCTCATATTTTTTAAAATTTTTAACAAGTGTTTTAGGTTTATTAAGAATTACAGCGAAAAGATCATGAGTGATAATAACATGCTTTTCCTGATAATCATTTGTTAACTGTTGGTTAGCTGTTCGTCTCAATGGAATTAATTCTTTTTCTAGCTCTGGATCTTCAGACTTTATAGCTTTTATATTTTTAATAGCTTCGTTATATAACCATATGATTTCTTTAGCTTCGGTAACTTTAGCAATTGTAGTAGTAAATTCTTTTGTAATCTTATTTAGTGTCTGCTTACTTATATCGAAATTTATACTGTTAAAATATGCTTTTGCTCTTGGAAAGTGTTGCTCTATCATCTTAAGGTAGATTTTTTCATTAGAAGTTGCATGGCTTTCAAATAATATGCATTGTCTAGATAAAGTATTTTTAAGAGCTGTAACGTTTGTCTTTAATTTATCATATTGCAGTTTAAGCTCACTAAGTTTTTGAGTTATTTCTTGTGGGGTTAGATTCTTTTCATCGCATAAAAGCTTGTTTACTGCATCCTTATATTTTTTTAATTCTTCAGAAAATAGCATTTTAAAATTTTCTTGAATTGATTGTTTAAGATAATTTTGAATAAATTTATTATTTTCTATATCTGATCTTTGATCTGGAAAATGCTTTAAATATTCATTTATACTTTTTTCAAGCAAACGTAGTTTTCTTATATTACTCTGACTAGAATCATATCTCATAAGTCCTGGAATTATGATAATCGATTGAAGTAACGTAAGTCTTTTATAGCTGTTTTGAAATATATTAAATTCTTTTTCAAAATCTAGAAAAATCCCTGGTTTATTTTTGATTATATTTGCTAATTCTCTTAAGTCCTCATCCTGCTGAATCTGATCACATGTCTGAGTAATTTGATCTATATCTTGTTCAGTAAGATTAGAATCTATCTTTGCTAAAAATGGATAGTTCTCTTTAATTTTTTTTAGTTTTTCTTGCAATTGCAGTTGAAGAAGATCATTTAAAAACTGCTGTTGTTCTTTAAAAGTTTTTGTTAATTCAATGGTTATATCTTCATTTGATGGGAATAAACTTGCAAACCTATTAAATGTGTAGAGTAAGTTAGCTAATTCAACTGTAAGACTATCATAAATTTTAACTGTTATATCTTTTTTAGAAGTTTCTAAAAAAATCGTTCCTGCTACAGTTTTAAATTGCTTGGAAAAAGCAAAAGCTAAACCAAGCTCTTTTTTAACCTGAGCTAAAGCACTAAAGTTTGTTCTAATATATGCCACAACTTCTCTAAAAGTAGTTAACAAAATAGAAAAAAGTTTTGTTTGTTCATATGTTTTTTTATTTTCTGCAAATAATACTTTTTCATCTTCATTAAGCATTATTGCTGTTGTGCCAAATATGCCTAGATCGTCTACGTGAGATTTATATAATGTTCCTAAGTCATTTATAGCGATTTTTAATTGAAGTAAAATGCTGATGCACTCTTCGGCAGTTGCTGAGGATGTAATTTGTGGAATATGATCAAGAAATTGCTGAGCAATTGAAATTTCATTTTCTGAAAAAACTGTATTTCTCAATCTGCTTTTAATGGGAGATAATGTTGGGTCATTTAATTCAGTATTTTTTCTGATATATTTCTGGATTTTATTTATTCCGAACATACAACTTCTCAACTTATAACTTTTGATAATTTAGTTTATCATTAAAAAGTTATCCCAACCTTTAGTTAAGGTAAGTATGCGTATTTGAGAGCTTTGTTGTTATCTTGCATGAAGCATGTCATCCCGAACGAAGCTTGTCATCCTGAGCGTAGCGAAGGATCTTAAAAAAACATCGTGAGCAGTCTGCAGGAGATCCTTCGCTACGCTCAGGATGACAGGGGATGCTCGGAATGACAAGTACTACGCTCAGGATGACAAAGGCAATACTTGAATTGACAAGGTACTACACATGTAATGACGAACTGTTTCTTAAAGCGCTAGAAGAAGGAATTACAGTATCCCTACTATCAGGCCTTTTTTCATTCATCCTCCAGATAGCACTCTGATAACAGTGTCTCACATTAATTGCTTGGGCTTGTTTTAGAATAGTATCTTTAAAGGGTGCTAATTCCGTATCTGGATCAGGAGGTAGATTTTGTTGAACGGGCTGATCATCATTAGGTATCACTAAATTATTTGGGATTTGTACGTTATCATATAACTCGGCATGCTGTTTAACTAATGCAGAAAAACTGTCACAAAAAGCATGCAATCGTTCATGTCGCTCCAATAGATAGGGCTCATAATTTGCCATGACTTGTTTTAACAAAGGAACCACTTCATGTTGACTAATTTTTCCTGAACAAAAATGATTAATAACATTGATGACACTCTGTTCAAATTCAGCATTGATTAAAAACCCTTTTATTTTCCTTCGTATTTGATTGAGATATTCTCGTTCAGCTATTCCTATAATATAGTGAACTTCTTGATTATAATAGCCGATTCCACGAAGAACGGAATTGATACATGCCCTAATGAAAGAGGGTTTTTGTTCTTTGGTTGAAATCCACATTTTTCGTAGATTGGTATTATTAAAATTGGTATTATAATACTCTAACATTTTATATATTTGGTTTCCTGCTGATTTGTTTGGTGTTTTATTGCTAATTTCTTGAATTTCGGCAATTAAATCATTTCGCTTTTGCTCTATGTTCACTCTAGCCATATCAATGACACTGTCTGCATCAGAAAATAACGGTAATTCTTGATTTAGATTCAATACACTTGCCAATTGATCAATAAGATGTTGACGCGGAGATGATGATGTAAGTAATACAGGAGATGTTTTATTTAAGAATAATAATTTTTGGATAGAGCCTTGTTGTAGTTGTACACTCTCAATTGCAGCATCATGCACTTGTGTTTTAGATTTTGTTTGCTGCCAACTCAGCTGTGTTGTATACAAAGCCCTGCTTTGATTTAATAAAATTTTAGTATAGGCATCTTTATAATGATCAGCTGTTGGATTTATTTGAGTCCTATTACTGTTAAAAGCTACTTGGAGATCGTGTAATTGAAGATTAACTTGGATTATATCGTTATACTCGCTTTTATTTCCCATTAAGCTCTGTTCTAATTCTGTTCTAGTTTTATTCTGAAATTCAGCGTTTTCTAAAATGAGTAATAACTGATCGTGTTTTAGTTTTTCTGTATTGAGTAATGTTTTAGATTTTTTATATACGTTTGTTTGATCAAGCTTTGCAAGAAAGTCATGAATTACAGCACGACCATAATTTTTTGTGAATTGATCAAATAGCCAAGCGATTACCTTACATCTTTTATCATTTGGAGAAAGAGCATTCTTAAGCTGTTTTATAAATGAAATTACATAGATATGAATAAAATAAGAATTAAATAAGGTTTGATTAGTCTTATCTTTACCAAACTTATCTATCCAACTGTTGATGTTCCAGGCATAAGTCTTTTCAAGAACAGCTTTAATCTCTGGGCGTAAGTCACCGGATGCATCAAAAAAATTATTTATTGCATGTATTAACATTTGTTTTAAAAGATTGTGTACTTCAATTACTGTTTTTTGCCAAGCAAATGAAAGCGATGATTCTTGTCCTTTTAAGAAAAGCTGTAACTTTTTTTGAAGCGGTTTTTGTTCAGATGCTAAAACTTTTTTACCCTGATTGGCATTAGTTATAATGAGATTACATTGTTTGGACTCCAATTTAAAGTTTTGTTGTGCTGGAAAATCCTTAAAAATATCAATGAACTGATCAGGACTTTGAAGGTCTTGTAGTCTTTTTCTTAAGAGATTGCCGAATGTAATTGAGTTTTTATCAGAGAATGGAACAATAGGTCTGAGAGAAAGGTAGTTTAAATAATCTATAAAATTTGTACTACGACAATCGCTATGATCAAAAAGTTTTTTTCTTCTTTTTTCAAATCGTTTGGTATCAAAGCGAAAGTATTCAGAAAGTTGAGGAATTTCTTGTCCAGGGATAGGCGTTATTTTGAATGATTGATAACTAAGAAGGTGAGGAGTATTCTTATCAAAATCCTGCGGTTTCAATAAATGCCCCATCATTTCAGCTAAATCTCCAAAGCATGAAATTTCGGAAGTATCAATCAAATAGCTTTCATAAATTAACTGTCCATTTTTATTTTCTGTAAACTGGTTAAGTTCAATTATTTTTGAGTGAATTGAAGGATCAAAATTGTGTTCTACAGATTTTAAAAGACGAACATTTTGTTCAACTAAACCCAGGTGTTGAGTTCGAAATTTTACAATGAGTAAAGCATTTTCATAAGAAACCCCATATTTTTTTGCGATAGATTGAGCAAGTTCTTCAGTAGAATACATTCTTAAATAATCATCAGCGTGACATTTAAATGGACATGCTATACCGTTTATATTTCGTATCCATACTGCCCCGAGAGTATTCATTCCAATCTTACAATAATGTGTATAAGCATCTCGCAGCAACATTTTAGTTGGTTCTGCTGCGCTAGCATTTTCTGTGCTGAACTCTAAAAATGCTTTAAACGAATTTTCTACATGAGATAGATATTCTACTTCAGATAGTCGATTAAAATAATATTTTTTTGCTATTTCTTTTTCAGAGGCAGAAATAACGTCTTGGTCTGAGTTATATTCTGGTACTTTATTTGGATAATCTTTTTGATGTGTAAATGAATATGTAGATTTGCTTGAATTTGATTTATTTTCCTGTTGAAAAGGTTGTTGTGATAAATAACTTTGAGCAAGTTGTTGGTTAAGATGACTTTTTCTTTCTTCCAATTCTTTATATTTTTTCTTTGCAGCACTTACATCTGGATCTTGCTTATTATTTTGTTTGGCAGATAATAGAGCAAGATAAGCTGTTTTTGCATCAGCGCATTCAGTACATAGTAGTTCATATCCAGTTAGAGTTACATTGAACATTTTCTGAATCTATCTATGACCATTTATTTATACTTCTTCTGTTATAACACATTTTGTTTTAATGCATTATTAGTAAATAGTAAGTATGCGTAGTTGGTGTTGTTAAATTTTAAAGTTATAGATTCATTATATAGGTTCAACTACGTAAGAAAAATGATGCTACGTAGGAAACAGTTTTAATTAGTAGTTGAGGAGGCTGTTTGGGATTCCTCGCGTTGCTCGGAATAACAGGGGGTTGTCATTCTGAACAACGCTTGTCATCCCGAACGGAGTGAGGGATCATTAAAAAACATGAGCAATCGGTTGGAGATCCTTCGCTGCGCTCAGGATGACAGGGTGATGCTCGGAATGACAAGTACAGAACGACAACTATACTCGCAACATACTATAAGCTCGTTCTAAAATTCCCTGCTGCTCAACTTCAGCTTGATTGACCATACCTGGATTAGGACAAGCATAAATATCCATTCGACTTGCTCCATTAGACTGAAAATGCATCATCAACGCAAAATAATTATGCAAAATATTTTGAGCATCAACAGGAATATTTCCTTCATTTAATTGCTCATTAATATCTTGTTGCAGGTCAAATAAACAGTTTTGAATGGTTGTTAAAATAGAGCTTATTGCAAAATTAAAATGATTAAAATTCCCATTCTTACATTCCGCATAATATTGGTTAGTTTTTAAAGCTAATAAATCTATGTAACACTTTATATCTAATTGATATAGATCGGAACATTCTATCAAAGCGTTAACAAATAAATTTAGCTTTTCAGCTGTAACCACTAATGATTGATTTAAAGTAAATTCTTTTTTTAAATAATCCGTATAAAATTCACGTAACTTGCGTGTTTCAAACTCGATATGCGCTAATAAATATTCTTTACGCCCTTGTTGTTTTTCATCTTCCCTATAAAGGGGGCGTGCTGCTGTCGTTCCATTGACTTCAGTTTTTCCTTGACCCATGTTATGACCGATGGATGCATAACTATTTGTTGTTTTAGGAGCATCTTGTAGTGGCATAAATAAAATTCCCTATTTAGTTATTAATGGCTTAGAAGAATGAGTGGTGACATCCTCAACAGGATTTCTTGCCTTGGCTCTCGCTAAAGTAGCGACATAATCAGGATTATTCTCATGCTTCCTCCAATATGCGCTTTTATAAGAGTAATTCGGAAGAAGTGGTTTGATATTTTCAGTAATAACAGCTTTTAATTGTGCTAAACTCATATCTGGATCAGGATCTTGTTTAGGCACAACAGCTGGCAGATCATCATTAGGTATTAATAATGGTTTTAGAACCTGTGCTTGGTCATATAGTTTATTATGCTGTGCAACTAATGCAGAAAAACTGTCACAAAAAGCATGCAATCGTTCATGTCGCTCCAATAGATAGGGCTCATATTTTTTCAAGACCCGTTTTAACAAAGGAACCACTTCATGTTGACTAATTTTTCCTGAACAAAAATGATTAATAACATTGATGACACTCTGCTCAAATTCAGCATTGATTAAAAATTTTTTGATCTTCATTCGTACTTGATTTAGATATTCTCGTTCAGCTATGCCGTTGACATTCTTATCTAACCCAAATCCACGAAGAACTGAATTAACACACGCTGTAATAAAAGAGGGCTTTTCATCTTTGGTTGTATCCCAGAGTGTTCTTAGGTTATCAAAAATATCTTTAGAATTTTGATGCAAAATAAAAAAACCCTCTATTTTCCTTTTTACTTTCTCGTTTGCTAAACCTTTTCCCATGTTTTTGATTTCAGCAATTAAATTACTCTGATTTAGCGTCATGTTAACTCTAGCCATATCAATGACACTGTCTGCATCAGAAAATAGCGACAATTTTTGATCTAAATTCAATACACTTGCCAATTGATCCACAAGATGTTGATGCGCAGAAGGTGACGCAGGTAATACAAAAGATGCTTTATGCAGGAATAATAATTTCTGGATAGAACCTTGTTGTAGTTGTACGCTCTCAATTGCAGCATCATATACTTGTGCTACGTTAGCAGTAGATTCTTGGTTTGAATACTTAGATTTAGTTTGCTGCCAACTCAGTTGTGCTCTGTATAAACCTCTTGTTTGATCTAATAAAGTTTTAGTGTAATTAGCTTTATAATTTTTATCTGTAAGATCAATCTGGCCCATCTTGTTTTTAAAGCCTACTTGAAAATCGTTCAGTTGCAAATTGACCCGGATTATATTGTTACACGCACTTTGAGTTGCTGTTAAGCTTTGTTCTAATTGAGTTCTAGCC
>JBGSLN010000064.1:0-7899 GCA_041740675.1 Gammaproteobacteria bacterium
GGTTACAAAGGACGTGCCGGTATTTATGAAATTATTCCTATAAGTGCTGATTTACAACGAATGATTCATAATAATGCTGACGAACAAACCATGGAAAAATATGCAAGGCAATTTACCCCAGGTATACGTCAAGATGGCTTCACCAAGGTTTTATCAGGGCAGACTTCGATCGAAGAAGTCTTGCGTGTTACTATCGAGGGAATTGAATAATGGCGGCCTTTAGTTACACTGCTCTCGATAATACTGGCAAAACTATTAAAGGCACGCAAGAAGCGGACAGTGCGCGTTTACTAAGACAGCAATTGCGTGATCAAGGTTTAATACCTTTAGAAGTTGCTTTAGTCAAAAGTGGCAATAAAGCCTCAACCACAGTCTTCTCTCGTTTTTTGAATCGCATACAATTAAATGATTTAACTTTATTGACCCAACAACTTGCAACTTTGTTGGAAGCGGGTTTACCTGTTGAAGAAAGTTTACAGGGGGTCATTGAACAAACAGAAAAAAATCATGTCAAAAAAATTCTCACGGGCGTACGAGCTAAAGTCGTTGAAGGCCATTCGCTTGCCTATGCCTTAGAACAATTTCCTCATGCATTCCCTGAGCTGTATTGTGCAACCATTGCAGCAGGAGAACAGACTGGAAAATTACATGTGGTATTAAATCGATTAGCCTCTTATGCTGAAACCCAGCAAGCGATGCGACAAAAAATTTCTCAAGCGTTGATTTATCCAATCATGATGACCCTTGTTTCTTTTGGGATCGTCACTTTTTTATTAATTTATGTAGTACCAAAAATTACGGGTATATTCACCCAAAGCAATCAAGCTTTACCAACTGCGACGCAAGTTTTACTTAACATCAGTCATTTTTTAGCAGATTATGGAATTTATTTGATTATTGTCATCGCTATTGCATTTTTTATTTTTTTCCGACTACTCAAAAAAACTTGGTTTAAATTCAAATGGCATAAACTATTATTAAAAATTCCAATGATGGGCTATACCATACGTACTATCAATACTGCTCGTTATGCTCGAACTTTTGGTATACTATTTGCTGCAGGTGTATCTGTACTGGAAGCTATGAAAGTTTCAGCAAAGCTTATCACCAATTATCCAATGCGCGAAAGTATTGATATGGCTGGTAATCGAGTAAGAGAAGGCGCTGCAATTAATGTGGCTTTAAAAAATTCCGGTTACTTTTCACCAATGAGCGTCCATTTGATTGCGAGTGGCGAAAGCAGCGGTAAGTTAGAGTCTATGCTAGAAAAAGCAGCCAATAATCAAGAACGCGATGTAGCACGTTTAATTGAAACATTATTAAGTTTGCTTGAGCCAATGATAATTTTAATAATGGGTGCAATTGTATTATTTATTGTTTTAGCAATTTTACTGCCCATTTTTCAATTAGATCAAATTTCCGGTGGGTAGCTTGGCAGAGTAAAGCGATTCAAAGATCAGGTGTTCCCTGCTCTCACTTATCTCTTTGCATGCTACCCTGAATGATACGTTTTTATTTTTTGTGAGGTATATATAATGTTCCAAACTATTCGAATAAGACAAAGCCAAGGTTTCTCCTTAATTGAAATCATGGTCGTGGTGGTGATTATTGGTATTTTAGCCGCGTTGGTTGTACCCAAAATTATGTCACGTCCAGAACAAGCCAGAATTGTTAAAGCCCAAAGCGACATCAGTGCAATTCAATCCGCCTTAGATCTATATAAACTCGATAACGGTTTCTATCCAACCACGAATCAAGGTTTACAAGCTTTAGTTACTCTACCGACAACTGCTCCTATTCCAGCAAATTGGAAATCTGATGGATATTTACAACGTTTGCCAGTCGATCCATGGGGCCAACCTTACCACTATTTAAATCCTGGAGTACAAAATCCAGCTGGGGTTGATATATTTAGTTATGGTCCTACTGGCCAACCTGGAGGAACAGGTGAAAATGCAACGATTGGAAATTGGCAAACGCCTAGTCAGTCTTCATAAAGAATATACTCGTTATGAGCTAAGCGATTTAACTACTAAACAATTTGGTTTTTCGCTTCTCGAACTACTGGTAGTGTTAGTAATCATTGGAATTATTATTTCTGTTGCATTACTAGCACTTGGAAATCTTGGCAAGACTCGAGAAATTCGCAACGCAGCCGAGGAGTTTTCAAATTTACTTCCAGTTGTAGAAGAACAAGCAATTCTCAAACCCAACATTTATGGTTTAGAAGTAAATACTAAAGGCTATGGATTTTATCAAATTATAACTTTAAATAACAAGACACAATGGATGGCCATTAACGATGATCCGTTGTTACGTTTTAGGACTTGGCCTGCCGGTACACAAATACACTTAAAAATTAGCGGTCAAAGTCCTTTACCAATTCCAGGGCCTTCTATAATTATTAACTCATCAGGAAACATTACCCCATTTACTTTAGAAATTGGTGAATATCGTCCTAGTTATTTAATTGAGGTTTTTGAAAGTGGTGCAGTTTTACAAAAAGACTTATGAAAGATAATACTTATTTCAGCACAAAAAAAAATAAACATAATCAAGGTTTCACCTTGATTGAAGTATTAGTGGCATTAGCCATTATTGCCATCGCATTAACAGCCATCATTAAAGCGAGTAGCTCAGATATTGAAGATTCTATTTACCTTCAAAATAAAAACATTGCGGTTATTCTAGCAAATAATATTTTATCAGAAGCAAAACTCGGTTTAATCTCTCCTGCAACGAATCAACCAACAAAACTACTTAATACTGATCTTTATTGGACATTAATCAAAAATACCACACCAGATGTGCATGTCCAACAGCTGACTGTTACTATTAAAAGTGCTCCAAATACTAACCCACTATTGACTGTCTGGGGTTTTAGTTATGAGTAGAACAAATAAAGTAAACGGTTTTACACTCATTGAAATTTTAATCGCTATTTTTATTTTCGCTATTATTTCAATGATTGCTACAACTGTTTTATCTTCTGTATTTAACGCACGCGAACATACTGCAACTAGAATGCAGCAATTGAATAATTTACAAATGACTACAATTTTATTAATGCGAGATTTAACCCAATTAATTAATCGTCCAGTGCGCGATGCAAATAGCAATATTATTCCTGCGCTAGTAGCTACCCCATCCTATATTGAATTTACTCGCACCGGAAATTCAAATCCATTTGGAACACTGCAGCAAAGTAATTTACAACGTGTTGCATATGAAATTAATAATGGAAGGCTTTTGCGTATCACTTGGCCTCGCCTTGATCGTGTTAGCAGCACAAAACCTGAATCTCGAGTTTTGTTGACAGGTATAACTTCTGGAAACTTCTCATTTCTTGGACTAGGATCTACATCCTATAATAATTGGCCACCCGGAAATCTTCTCAATTATAACTCGATGAATGGTGAGCCTATTCCTCGTGCAATTGCGATTAATTTACAACTAAAAAATTGGGGGAACTATTATTTATTAATTCCTATTCCGAGTACGAAATTATGAAAACATATTGGAAAAGTCAAGGCGCGGCATTGATAACTGCGCTATTCATCATGACACTTGTTGCAATCGCGGCAACTGCCATGAACGTAAATTTAGAGATGTCTATTCGTCGTACTGAATTAACTGTAACCTCAATTCAACTATATAATGCTGCAGAAGGTGTGCAAGATTGGGCAGAAGGAATATTATTAGATGATGCTGCAAAAATCACTCCTTCTAATCAAACTGTCGATAAAATCCCTCAACACTTTGGTCCGATAGTACAAAATGGAATTACTATTACAGGACAATTGTTGGATGCGCAAAGTTGTTTTAATTTGAATAATTTAACCAATCCTTCGGCTATTTCACAATTTGTATTATTGCTGCAAGCTGTTAATCCCTCTTTGGGTCAACAGCAGCTAGCATCTATAGCAAATGCTGTCGCTGCATGGATAACAAATCCTGGATCCGTCAAAAGTTCAAGTCAATACATGGAAATTTACAGTAAAATGAATCCGCCTTATCAAGCATCTTTTATGCCCATGGTAAGTACTAGCGAATTACGCTTAGTTGCGGGAATAACACAGCAACTTTATCAACAACTTGTGCCATATGTTACCGCACTACCCTCTACCACTCCCATTAATATTAATACTACCTCAGCACCTGTATTGATGAGTCTTGCTAATGGGATTAGCCGTGAACAAGCAAATGCTTTTATTACTTCAAGACCTCCAACTGGCTTTCAAAATGCCACAGCATTAAATGCAAATGGCATCTTTCAACAAATGAATATTTCAGATAATAAATTTACTTTACTCAGTAATTATTTTCTTGCAATCGCTACAGTAAAGAAAGGCCCTCAACATTTAGTTCTTTACACATTAATTCAACGGCAACAGATTAAAAATCAATGGCAAATTTCTACTATTTGGCAAGCTCAAGGTGATTATTAGAATCAAATATGAAATATGAAAACTATGTGATAAATTAGCAACATGATTACCCCTAACATCATTTACATTCAAGACCTTGATGCCAATGAATTTCATTGGTTTGATGGGCATACTATGCAATTTAACTCATTGGAAATCATTGCCAGTAAATTATCTCAACAAGAACTCATAATAATTCTTGCAGGTAACCAAGTTTATTTAAGCAAAGTAGATATGCCAAATGTAGCTTTAAGTCAATTACAAAAAGCTGCTCCATTTGCTTTAGAAGAAGAATTGGCTGAAGACATTGAAACATTACACTTTGCTTATGGCCCTATTATTAAGAATCAGCCAGTTCCTGTAGCTGCAATTAATAAAAAATTTTTAAGTACCTGTTTATCTCGACTCAAAGAATATGGTTTCATAGTGCAAGGATGTTATCTCGCACCATTGATTTTGCCTATCACTGAAAATAGTTACAGTTGTGCAATTTTAGAAAATCAAGCAATTGTAAAAGTAGATTCATATAATGGCTTTTCAGTGCCGATTGAACAACTTCAAATATTCATCGAACTGCATCTGCAAACGAATAATGCTGTTCCTCAGTCAATTCATTATTATGATTTTAATACTGTTAGCAAACCTCTTACAATGTTAGCAGGAATTCCAGTTCAATATACCCAAAAAAATATTACTGAATTTTTACCCATGTTAGCACAACAAATTACCGAGAGTCGCTGTGGCATCAATTTAATGCAAACGGAATTTAGAGCCGCAAATAAATTTAATTTCACCAAGAAAGCCTGGATGATAGCTGGCACAGCATTCGCCGCATGGCTTATTGTTATTATGCTGATAAACATTGTTAGTTATATTTATTATAACCATCAACAAAATAAATTAGAGCAACAGATTAATGCAATCTATATGCAAATTTTTCCAGATGCAACAGCGATTGTTAGCCCTAAAATTCGAGTAGAACGTGAACTACAAAACTATCAACAAGCTGGTTCTGATGGTGGGTTTTTAACTTTATTAGAAAAAATCGGCCCTATTCTAACAAATACAAATGATATTACGATTAAAAATTTGACTTATCAAAATCAGCAAATGATGCTGAGCGTTCAAACTAATTCATTTCAAACATTGCAGCAATTTTCAAACACATTAAATAGCACTGGTTTTATTATTCAACAAACTAATGCTGGTAATAAGGGAAAATTTGTAGTTGCAACACTCTCGATAACTTTGCCAAGCGGTACTCTATGAAAGAAAGTATGAAAAGTTGGTGGAAAAGTTTAAATCAGCGCGAACAGTTATTTGTAGGTGGTGGCAGTATTACTGCTATTGTAGTACTTTTTTATTTATTTATTTGGAGCCCTTTTACCACTCATTTAGCCAATACTGAACACTATGTAGCGTACCAGCAAAATTTAGTATCGTGGATGAAACAAGCTTCTCAGAAATTACAAATATTGGGCGGAAGCGCTACTAAGGTGCAAAAAATTTCAAATAGCGAGCTTTTAAGTACATTAGATACTACTATCAAAAAACAACAATTAGCTTCATTTATGAATGGTATGCAACAGTCTGATAACAATACAGTGCTTGTAAAATTTAAAAAAGTTCCCTTTGACTATTTAATAGCGTGGATCGATAGCTTGTGGAAACAATATGAAATAAAAGTTCAGCGCATCAACATCACTCCAAATATTCAAAAAAATGGTTTAGTTGCTGCGAACGTTTATTTTACACTTTAATTATTGTTTGATTGAGGCTGCATTGCTTGTAATGCTTTCTGTGCATCAGGTTGTCCTTTTTGCGCTGCTTGTTGAAACCAATATCTTGCCATTGTTGGGTTTTCAACAGTTCCTTTGCCATAATAATACATATAACCTAAAGCATATTGTGCATCAGAATTACCTGCTTGTGCAGGAACTTGTACTTTTTTAAAGGCTGTTCGATATTTTTGTTGATCAAAACTTTGTTTAGCAACCGTATAATCTTCAGCATAACGTTGTTGCGGAGTCATGCAAGCAGTTAAAGTAAAACATGTTGTCAAAATCAAGGCACCTTGCGCCAATCGAGTTAAATTCATTGCACACTCCTAATTGAAGCTAATAGACAGGCAATACCCTTTTAGGGGATTTGGGTAAATTTAATGAAGCTGGATGAGTCCCAAGTTCAATTTGTTGTTCGGGTAATAATAAGCTTTGTAATTCACCATTATATTGAATAATAACACTATTATTTAAAATACGATAGAGTTTTGCATTGCCAGGTAGCTCCTCACCTTCATAATAAACTTTTTGCTTTTCTCCTGGCACAGTTAAAACCGCTTGCGAGAGATTTTTTGGAACAGCAACAAAAACGCCATTCAGTTGAATATTCAAAGTACTCTTGGGTAGTTGGTTAGGATCCACATTAGCTGGTTGATATAAACCGAATATATGCAAAGAATTCAAATTTGTTCTGTAAGTTTGTTGACTTAAATTTAATGTTCCTGTTTGACTATTTGTGTTCTCTGGTTTACTCACTAACAAGAGGATACTCGTGTAAAGCTTCCATAAAATTAATAAGATAAAAATTGCTGCAATGCCCCACGCGATGTAACCACCCTTTCGACTCATTGCATAATGTTGGATTTGATCAATTTTAAGCATTTTTTTTGCATACATTGCTGGCATGAAGGGCAATTTTAGCATGATTTTTACTTATCTGTAATATGACTTACAAAACTCTTATCATGTCATTGTGCCCAATCTGATAACACATATGTCATCCTGAATTTAGTGAGGGATATCCTGAAATACACGAGAAATTTGATGAAGATTCATCACGTTGCTCGGAATGAAGCGATGTTGCTTCGAATGAAGCTTCCCCTTTCAGTCTAGCAACAGTAATGATTTTTCGTAATCCCTCTGTAATTTAATTTCAGGTTAAAAATTTTTATACAACGAGATATAAAAGCTTTCAATCCTTGGATTTTTGTCATTTCAAATGCTAAAATTTAGCTTTATTGTACAATAATAATTTGAGAAATATCCATGGCGAATGATTTAACAGAAAAACGTTGTGAAGCATGTGAAGGCGGGGTTCAACCCATGACAGGCATCGCAGCAAAAAAAGAGTTACAAAAATTGGATCATTGGAACATCAATGATGATACTTCAGAAATTTTTAAAGAATATGAATTTAAAAATTTTTATCATACAATGGCGTTTGTAAATGCTATAGCGTTTATTGCTAATAAAGAAAATCATCATCCTGATCTAACTATAGGCTATAACTATTGTCACATTCGTTATAGCACTCATGCTATTAATGGTTTATCGATCAATGATTTTATTTGTGCAGCAAAGATTGATGCAATAAACAAATTTTAAATATACTTCATCCAGATCAATTTTATATTGTCCCGGTGGCACAATAGGATAGCGCAGCCCCCTCCTAAGGGGCAGGTTGTCGGTTC
>JBGSLN010000065.1:0-5524 GCA_041740675.1 Gammaproteobacteria bacterium
AAGGGTTCTAGCGAAGAAGATTCTAGCGAAGAAGATGCCGAAGAAAATTCTGAAAATGATTCTGATACCGAATCAGTTACAGGTGGAAAGGGAGAGATAATTAAAGATGGAAAGAAAGAAATAAAAAAGAAAGAGGAAATTAAAGCAGTTAATTCTCCTGAATCTATAAACTTACCGGGCATGTTTGCTGATCGTGAAAAAGTGCTTAAATCGATTCTTGATCAAAATAAAAAACAAAAACTTGAAAACCCCTCAAGCAGCTCAAATAAGCTGGATGATGAGAGTGAAGATGAAGATAATTCTCAAACATCAAGTCCAAGAAGTCCTGGTCGAGCATAAGACTGATAAATTTATTTTTTATTTATACTTATGTTAATAAACTATTTCATACACGTTTGCTCTAGGCGTTCAGAGTGCCAAAACGTGTATGAATGGTTGTCTCTGATTAATTATCTCCAAAAAATAATAATTGATCATGAATATAGATTTTTGACTAAATATTTTTTAGTTTTTAGATTGTGATTTTTCTGGAACAATTGCCTTATTACTTACAATATGAGTTAATACAAGTTAAAATCACGGAAAAACTATTACTTTAGGACGAAAAACCATTGCTATTGTGAGGCTGGAAGCCGAAGCGTCAGCCTGAGCAACGCCGTGTCATTCCGAGCAACGCGAGGAATCTCCTTCGGGCTATTCATGTTTTTCTAAGATCCCTCACTTCGTTCGGGATGACAAGTGTTGCGTTCGGATGACAGTGTACATTCATGATGACGCGTGTTATCAGCTTGCCACGCTCGAATTGTTTGCTCGCAAAAACATACCAAGGGTTTTTCATAAGTCCTATTACTAGCTATAACATAGATATTTGGAGAATTTTTGGCATGTATAAGTTATTCAAAAAAAGTTTGTTAATTTTAGCTGTGTTGTTGATTTGTCAACTTGCTTTAGCAGGAAGTCATGACAAGCAGAAAGCTAATAATGCTAATCAACTTATTGCTGGCACCTGGTCTTCAGTCTGTGCGCCTGATGATGATGGCAACTATATTATTGAAACTTTCATTTTTTCAGCTAATTCGGCTAATTATAGTATTAATACCTACCGTGATGCCTATTGTAAACAACAACTTTCTAAATTAACCACTTATCGTAATTTTATACTCGGTGACAAAGTACCAAATTTAGTAAATACATATAAACTTGATTATGTTTTTAATAAGGTAACAATGGCTTTTACCGATTCAAGAGCAGTAACCATGGCTAATAAATCTAAATCTTATGGCTTTAGTAATTGGGTGATTAATCAAGCAAGAAATGTATCAGGAATGAAACGTGACAAAACGGCGAGTGCTGAGCATGCTGTGGGCGAAAAATTTTATACCATTGTTCAAATCCAGAAGAACAAACTGTATATGGGTGATTATGCTTCAGGAACTGGAACTTCAGCTAAAGAGCGGCTTTCTAGTATTTATAACATACCTTTTTTGAAAGTTGGTAAACCTTAAGGGGCAGAATATTTTTATAGAGCAGTAAAAATTAAGTATTCCTGAGTATTTGTATAATTATGAGAGAAGGATTACTGTTAATCATTTTGACTCGCGCGATGATGATACTTCTCTCAAATATTTTAAAAAAGATGAAGATCTAGATAATAATAAGATGAAACTTTCAGCATTCAATTAGTTAAAACATCAAATTGAGATCGGGATAAAATCAATAACATACAGGAATGAAATAGCATTTAACATAGAAATTTAAATGTCATTACCATATACTCATCACAGTGATTCGATTACAATACACTAAATTTATTAAGTTTGAATTGCATGTTTAGACCTGTAAGCTTGTTCATTGGCCTACGTTATACCGGAGCCAAAAAACGCAATCATTTTGTCTCCTTCATTGCTTTAACCTCTATGCTAGGCATTGCATTAGGGGTTACTGTATTAATTACCGTTTTATCAGTGATGAATGGCTTTGACTTTCAAATTCGTAACCGCATTTTTCAAATGGCACCTCAAGTGACCGTTAGAACATTTAATACCTCGATGGAAAACTATCAAAGTTTGCAAACTAAGCTCTCTAAAGTTCCAGGTGTGATAGGCACAGCAGCTTTTATCGAAGGGCAAGGGATGTTGACTCATGATGGTTTGGTTAATCCAGTGTTAATTAATGGCATAGTTCCAGATCAAGAAACGCAGGTTTCTGAGATAGGTTCTAAAATGATACAAGGTAATTTATCAGAGCTAAAACCAGGCAGTTTTAACATTGTTATGGGTGAACAGCTTGCCAATGCTTTAGGACTTACTTTAGGTGACAAAGTAACGTTAGTAACACCCGAAGCTGCATTAACTCCAGTTGGAGTGATTCCCCGATTCAAACGGTTTACCTTAATAGGTATTTTTAATGCCGGTACTGGTTTTGGTTTTGACACTCAATTTGCAGTGATTAATTTACAAGATGCGCAAGTGCTCTATCAATTAGGCCAGGGTATTACCGGCATACAACTTAAAATTAAAAACCTTTATGATGCACCCGAGTTAAGCAGTATT
The DNA here is from genome assembly GCA_041740675.1 of Gammaproteobacteria bacterium. Lineage (GTDB taxonomy): Bacteria > Pseudomonadota > Gammaproteobacteria > JBGSLN01 > JBGSLN01 > JBGSLN01. The sequence continues at coordinate 2,553 of JBGSLN010000065.1, forward strand.
ATTGCGCAACACATCACAAACGATTATTTTGTTACTAACTGGACACAAAAATATGGGCCGTTATTTAAAGCGATTAATCTTGAAAAAAATATGATGTTTTTAATTTTATTGCTGATTATTGCTGTTGCGGCATTTAATTTAGTTTCGTCATTAGTCATGATTGTGAATGATAAACGTGCTGACATTGCTATTCTTCGTACCCTTGGTGCTACCCCAAGAATGATTTTGGTGATTTTCATTGTACAAGGGTTTTTAATAGGGCTTATTGGTACGTTAGTGGGATTGGTCGGAGGATTAATTCTGGCATCGCATGTAACTGAAGTGGTGAACTTTATTCAAAAAATATTAGGCGTGCAGTTTTTAGCTTCTTCTGTTTATTATGTTAATTATTTACCTTCTCTCATTCAAGCCTCCGATGTGATTCATATTTGCCTGGCTGCTTTTATCTTGAGTTTGTTGGCGACACTGTATCCTGCGTGGCGAGCATCAAAAACTCAACCTGCTGAGGCATTGCGGTATGAATAATCATCCAGTACCTGTATTAGAATGTAAAAATCTTTGCAAAACTTTTAAAGAAGGTAGTCTCACTACCGCAGTGTTGCATGGGATTAATTTGCAGGTCATGCCTGGCGAACAAGTTGCAATTGTTGGTTCATCAGGTGCGGGTAAAAGTACTTTATTGCATTTAATTGGAGGTTTAGATAAACCCACCTCAGGGGAGGTTTTTATCAATGGACAAAATATTCATCAGCTTAGTGAGAAAAAGCGCAGTCATTTACGTAATCAATGTTTAGGTTTTGTTTATCAATTTCATCATTTATTACCTGAGTTTACAGCATTAGAAAACGTTGCCATGCCTTTATTAATTAGAAAAATTCCTACCAAATATGCTAAAGCAGAAGCAAAACTAATATTAGAAAAAGTAGGACTAGGACATCGTTTGCAACATAAATTAGCTGAATTATCGGGTGGAGAACGTCAGCGTACCGCGATTGCACGGGCATTAGTTTTAAAGCCTATCTGTGTTTTAGCAGATGAACCCACTGGAAATTTAGATGCAAAAACAGCCGAACAAGTTTATAACACCATGCTTGCACTTAATCGCGAAATGAATACTAGTATTGTTATCGTTACCCACGATCAACATCTTGCTAGTAAAATGGATCGTATTTTGTTGATGGAAGATGGGAGATTTATTTCATAATAATCCGTTTTTTTTTTCACATGCATTGTGCTTGTCATCCTGAGTGTAGCGAAGGATCTGCAACAAGTTCGTCATGCTTTTTTCACGTGGTTCGCTCGAAATGACCAGCCAAGGGCTTTTCACAAGTCTTAATAAAATTATCATCAAGGCACTAAAAATTAAATTACAACTTGAACTCTTTAAAAGCCCTTGATATTATCTTATTGATAATTACATTTAATAGGATTTATGATATATAAAAGGACTTTCTTTTATACTTTACTATTTATAAGTTTAAGCCTATGGATTTACTTAAATTATCACTGGCAAGCGAGTGATAATTTCAAATTTCATGATCGATATAGTTATGAAATTATCGGCGTAGTAGATAGTTTGCCGCAATATCAAAACCATCATTTATCTTTTATTTTAAAACTAAAAAAAATTAATTCTGTAGCAGTCAAGGCTAACATCAAACTCAATTGGTATGGTAAAAGTCCATATTTGCACATCGGTGAAACTTGGCGATTGTATGTAAAACTTAAGCATCCTAAATCAATTCCGATCATAGATAATTTTGATTATGGGCATTGGTTGATACTTCATAATTTACAAGCGGTGGGGTATGTAATTGCAGATCAGAATAACTTGCGGTTGAAACCATTTAATGGATGGAATATTCGCTATCATATCGATCAATGGCGAAGTGACATCGATGAAAAAATTTATCGAAATTTAAAAAACACCAGATATGTTGAAGAAGCTGCCTTGATTAGTGGACTTACCGTGGGTATTAGAACGGATATGACTAAACAACAGTGGGCTGATTTTCAAAATACAGGCACAGTGCATTTAATGGCAATAGCAGGGTTACATATAGGCTTTTTTGCGGGATTTATTTTTTTAGCATGCAATTGGCTATGGTCACGCAGTGTTAATTTAGTATTGTTTTATCCCGCACAAAAAGCCGCAGTCATTGCAGCATTGTTAGCCGCATTTATTTACTCGCTGATGGCAGGATTCGCTTTGCCAACACAAAGAGCGTTTATCATGGTTACGGTTATGACATTAGCTAACTTTTCAAACCGAAATGTGAGTTTAATTAACAGTTTAAGTTTAGCATTTGTGTTAATTTTATTATGGAATCCATTAGCCATTATGTCTGCTAGTTTCTGGCTTTCCTTTTCTGCTGTTGGATTAATTTTTTATGGTATTCATGGACGAATTAATCCCAACAGTACGATGTGGTGGCGGTGGGGACGAATACAATGGGTGCTTACTGTTGGACTGACACCTTTCACTCTCTGGTTTTTTCAACAAAGTTCTTTATCAGGATTAGTTGCTAATTTGTTCGCAATACCTGTGGTAGGATTTATAATTATACCATTGTGTTTAACTATGTGTATTTTCCTTGAAATATACCAAAGATTAGCGCATTCGTTATTACTCGTTGCTGCATTCATTTTGTTTTACTTAATGAAATTTTTAAATATCTTAGCTTTTATGCCTTATTCAGTTTGGCATTTTTCCTTTACTAACGTTATACAATTTTTTGCGATGGTGTTTGCTTTTTTGTTGCTGCTGGCGCCAAAAGGATTTCCTGTTCGTTGGGTGGGTGTTTTATTATTGATTTATATTTTGATCTGTTAAAGCATTTGATACAATTCATCAATGTGTTCAATGAAATGCTGCTGCTTCACTTGGGGAATATTACACGGATCAATGCAGCAATTCCCGCTCTATTATCACATTGACGGAGCTTTTTGTGCTAACACGCATAAATACGTCC
>JBGSLN010000066.1:0-2030 GCA_041740675.1 Gammaproteobacteria bacterium
TCAAGCGTTCTGTGGTATAGCAAGCTTAGTAATGGTTTTGAATGCGAGTGGGATTCCGCAACCTGTTGCAATACCTTATGCACCTTACGGTTTTTTTACGCAGTCAAATTTTTTTAATACTGACATTTCAAAATTATTTACAGCAACACAAGTTGACAAGAGCGGCTTAACATTAGCACAATTGAAAGCAATTGCAGCGACTTTTCCACTTGAAATAACAGCTGTGCACGCATCAAATGAGAACGATGGTTTTGCGTTATTTAGAACTACTGCAATGAAAGTACTCGAGAGTGGTACACAATTTATAATTGTAAATTTTTATAGACCCAGCATTAGTGAAGTTGGTGCAGGGCATTTTTCACCACTTGCAGCGTATGATGAAAAAACAGATCGATTTTTATTAATGGATGTTGCACGTTATAAATATCCTCCTGTTTGGGTCAAAGCTGAAGCTTTATGGAAAGCAATGAATACAGTTGATTTGGCAAGTAAAGAGCATAGAGGGTACCTTATCATTAGCTCGGCTATAAATAAAAAACAGGAGAATTTAACCTGAATTTAAAAATGTGCCAGACATAATTATTGAGCATATAGAAAATGTTTAGGTCAATTTGATAATAATGTGGTTCCCCATTACGATCATGAGAAAACACGATACCTCCATCGAAATAAAATTTGTTCTTATTTAAAAGTAAATCAATGGAAGAAAAGTAAAAACCATGTGATGGGTGAACTGGACGGCATTTAGCTATTAAACTAGCATATCAAGCAGCACAAACTATGAATCATCCGGCGGATATTATCAATGTAGTGATCGAAGAACTTATTCACCATCATTATGAACTACCTGCATTTTATCAACTGAATCTTTTGGTGAAACATACACGTTCAGTTGTAAATTGAAAAATATTCAAAAAAATATATCAGCGACTTGATGTCAATTTGCTTAAGCTGTTGGATAATCTATTTATAATAAAACCTAGTCATAGTAAGACCGGGTATAATAGCCTTAAACGATTACCAAAAAATCCGATGATTTCTCATTAAAACCAGTGCCTATGACTGAATTATCTAGTTTACATTTAAAAAATGGCCGTATTTTACAAATAACAGCAAGACCAGGATACATTGTTTCAGCTCGTTTTAAATTTGATAAAATAAAAGAACTGGTTAGATTAATAATAAGTTCTGCTGTACTGTCTCGATCGCGTGGAGCTGTTCCCATGAGTTGTTCTAATTCTTGAATCGTTTCAGACATCACGCCGGTGAGTTTTTCAATTTTAGTAGTATCCATTCTCTACTGCCTTTTTAAATTGAGATGATAAGATCATATCATAATTGGATCCTCTAGGATAAGAGGCTTCATGATGTATCAGGCTAAATAGAATATCATTATTTAATAGGAAGGATATCACAATGATTATTCGATGCATCAAAGATAATAACGGCTTTGCCTGATTGCAAAGCGGATTTAAGTTGGCTTTTCTTTTCTTCCGTTGTGTACTCAGTTTCACCGTAATCAGTACCTTCACGCAGTACAATTTCAGTCAGCAGGTTCTCCAGAGTATCCGTATTTAATTGTCGATAATCAATTTCAATCATAGTATTGATCATAACGTCACTATCAATAACTTTCAATGATGCTATTGGATTAGCTGCTGCGTGAGATGTTGAAATCAATCATGAACCAGATAAATTATTTTTAAGAGCTAATAATCATGATTGAAAAAATCTCTGGGAATATATCCATATAAAGGTACGTCATTATCAGTAATCACCAAACGATGTATGATGATTGGATGACTCTCTCTCAAAAAAACACGCAAATAAAAATGCTGCTGTAGTCATTTTTACAGATATCACTGACTACCTTCAAACGGAACAATCCTAAACCATTGCTCTCTATATCCGTATACGAATGACCTTTTAAGCTTGTACTAAGAATAATCAATTAAACTGCCATGAACTACAGGACAGTCATCTCAAAAAGGAAGTTGAGTGAAGTTTAATTTTTTTGTTCTTTGATTGAG
>JBGSLN010000067.1:0-7214 GCA_041740675.1 Gammaproteobacteria bacterium
AAAGAATGTATGAATTTTTAGACCGGCTTATTAAGATTGCAATTCCTCGTATTAGGGATTTTAGAGGCTTGAATGCAAAATCATTTGATGGTTTTGGTAATTACACATTTGGATTAAAAGAACAAATTGTATTTCCTGAAATTGACTATGATAAGATTGATAAATTACGTGGTATGGACATTACAATTAATACCAATGCTAAAACAGATGAAGAAGCTCGCGCCTTATTAAGGGCATTTGAATTTCCATTCCGAGAAAGTAAAGAAGTAAAGGTTGCATAGCAACCTATACGTAGTGTGATGTGAGCTTAAATAGAGAGGTGAACCTGTGGCTCGACTTGCTAAAATAGAAAATGAAGATAAAAAGTTTAAAATGTACAAACGTTACAATGCTAAAAGGCTTGCATTGAAAGAAACTATTCGTATATTGCAAATTGATCCGGAAGCAAATCATGAAGAATTAGATGAAGCTTACATCAAATTGAGAAAACTACCTAAAAATGCAAATCCTGTGCGTTTACGTAAACGTTGTAAAAAGACAGGCCGTTCTAGGGGTTGCTATAGTAAAGTTGGACTATCTAAAGGAATGTTCCGGATATATGCTATGGCCGGTCACATTCCTGGTCTTGTAAAAGCAAGCTGGTAATATTAGGAGAATTAAGAAATGAGTATGCAAGATCCAATAGCAGATATGATGACACGAATTCGAAATGGGCAACATGCAAATAAAGCTCATGTAAGTATGCCATCATCAAAGTTTAAAGCTGCATTAGCTAAGCTTCTGAAAGATGAAGGTTATATTCTTGACTTCCAAATTGAAACTGATAAAGCACATAAAGTATTAACAATTCATTTAAAATATCATCATGGACGCCCCGTGATAGATAAGATTAGACGAGTAAGTCGTCCTGGATTGCGGATCTATAAAGCATGCGATCATTTACCAAAAGTTGTCGATGGATTGGGTGTTGCCATTGTTTCTACTTCTCAAGGTGTTATGAGTGATGCAAAGGCTCGTAAAGCAGGCTTGGGCGGTGAAGTTATCGGATTTGTATCTTAGGAGTTTATTATGTCACGCGTTGCAAAAAAACCTATTACGATCCCAGCAAAAGTCGAAGTAAAAGTTGCAGGTCAAACGGTAAGTGTAAAAGGGCCAAAGGGACAAGATAAAATTGAAGTTAATGAGCTAGTTACTGTTCAGCAGGAAGAAAAAGATTTAACAATATCTGCCAACGATGAGTCAAAATTGGCAAACGCACTTTCAGGTACAATGCGTGCGTTGATAGCGAACTTAATTGAAGGTGTAGAAAAAGGATTTGAACGTAAGCTCGTTTTAGTAGGCGTTGGTTATCGTGCCCAAGTCCAAGGAAACATATTGAATTTAACTTTGGGATATTCGCATCCAATAAAATTTGATGTACCACCAGGTATTAATATTGAAACACCTTCTCAAACTGAAATATTAGTTAAAGGGATCAATAAGAACTTGGTAGGCCAAGTTGCTGCAAATATTCGTAGATTTAGACAACCTGAGCCATATAAGGGCAAAGGAATTCGTTATGCAAATGAAGTTATCATCTTGAAAGAAACGAAGAAAAAATAAACTTAAGCATTGAGGTTAGAGTAAGTTATGAATTTAAAAAAAGCAGGGCGCATAAGACGTGCAGCTCGTACACGTAGAATAATCCGCGATTTAAAAACACCGCGTTTATGTATTTACCGTACACCTCGGCATATCTACGCACAACTTACCACTGCGGATGGAGCATCAGTTTTGGCGTCTGCATCAACAGTGGATAAAGATGTCAGAGCAGCTTTGAAAGTTACAGGTAACATTGATGCTGCAAAAGTTGTTGGGGGTTTAATTGCAAAAAAAGGTATTGATGCGGGACTAAAGCAAATTGCTTTCGACCGATCAGGTTTTAAATATCATGGACGCGTGAAAGCCTTAGCTGATGCTGCACGTGAAGCTGGTTTAGAATTTTAAGGTAACCAAAGTTATGATGAGTTATGAACAATCAAGCAAAGGCGATGGTTTAAAAGAAAAACTTGTTGCTGTAAGTCGTAATGCCAAAGTTGTGAAAGGTGGACGTATTTTTAGTTTTGCGGCATTAACCGTAATTGGTGATGGTAAAGGTAAAATCGGCTTTGGCCGTGGCAAAGCGCGTGAAGTGCCTGTAGCTATTCAAAAGGCGATGGAAGCAGCTCGTAAGAATACCATCTATATTGAATTAAATGGCAATACTTTATGGCATGAAGTTATAGGTGAGCATGGTGGTACAAGAGTATTTATGAAGCCTGCTTCTGAAGGTACCGGTATTATTGCTGGTGGAGCTGTTCGTGCAGTCTTTGAAGTACTTGGCGTACACAACGTATTGTCAAAAACAATAGGTTCATCAAATCCAAGCAATGTTTTACTTGCTACTTTGGATGGTCTACAGAAAATGATTTCTCCAGAAGCGGTAGCTGAGAAACGTGGCAAATCATTAGAAGAAATTTTGGAAGATGCTCATGGCTAAAAAACAAAAACAGTTAAAGTTAACACTTGTGAAAAGTTTGGCTGGGCGTGCACAAAAGCACAAAGATACGATTCAATGCCTTGGATTGCGTAAAATCCGTCAATCAGTTGTTGTTGAAAATCTTCCCAGCACTTGTGGCATGATAAATAAAGTGTCTTATTTGTTAAATATTGAGGAAATTTAGCTATGCAACTCAATGAATTAAAACCTGCCTGTGGTGCAAAATCTGCAAAAAAGCGCTTAGGAAGAGGCATTGGTTCTGGATTAGGTAAAACTTGCGGAAAAGGCCATAAGGGTCAAAAAGCGCGAGCAGGTGGTTACCACAAGGTTGGATTTGAAGGTGGACAAATGCCTATACAGCGTCGTCTGCCAAAATTTGGATTCAACTCTCTAATTGGTCGTTTTACTGCGGAAGTTAGATTGAGTGATCTTAATAAAGTTGAAACTAAAGATATTAATCTACAAGCATTGAAAGACGCTGGTTTGATAACGAAGAACATGAAGCGTGCAAAAATATATTTAGCTGGCAAACTTGAGAATGCAATTAACCTTTCTGGCGTTAAAGCAACTAATGGTGCCAAAAAAGCAATCATAGCTGCTGGTGGAAAGGTAGTAGAGTAATGGCGAAAGCGTCAGCAAGATCAAGCTCTGGTCAGGGTGGTTTAAGCGAATTAAAACGACGACTAATTTTTGTATTAATAGCAATATTAGTTTTTCGTGTGGGTTCGTATATACCTGTTCCTGGATTAGATCCGCAACGACTAGCTGATTTATTTCAACAGCAAAAAGATGGAATTCTTGGCCTTTTTAATATGTTCTCAGGTGGTGCGTTGTCTCGATTGACTCTATTTGCACTAGGAGTAATGCCTTATATTTCTTCATCTATTATAATGCAGCTTTTTACTGCTGTCTCGCCTAAATTAGAGCAGTTGAAGAAAGAAGGTGAATCAGGTCGTCGAAAGATCAACCAATATACCCGTTATGGAACTTTAGTGCTTGGGTTATTTCAATCCTTAGGTGTTACAAAAGCATTGGCTGCCTCTGGTATTGCAATCGACCCAAACTTTAATTTTTATTTTATTTCAACGCTTACTCTAACAACAGGAACGATGTTCTTAATGTGGTTAGGCGAACAAATGACTGAAAAAGGAATTGGGAATGGTATTTCTTTAATTATTTTTAGTGGTATTGTATCAGGCTTACCAGCTGCTTTAGCTCGTGTCTTTGAACAAGTGCGTGAAGGACAAATGCAAGTCCTTACTTTAGTAGTTATTGCTGCAATAGTCGTCGCTGTGACAGCGTTTGTTGTTTTTATGGAAAGAGCACAAAGACGTATTACGGTTCAATATGCACAAAGACAGCAAGGAAAAAATATCTACGCAGCACAGCAAAGTCATTTGCCATTAAAGATTAATATGTCGGGTGTAATTCCTCCAATCTTTGCAACAAGCATTATTTTATTTCCAGCTTCGATTGCACAATGGTTTGGTAAAGCACCTGGGATGCAGTGGTTAAATGATGTGGGTTTGGCTTTATCTCAAGGACAGCCATTGTACATTATCATTTTTACAGCTGCGATAATTTTCTTTAGTTTTTTCTATACCGCATTGGTATTTAATCCAAAAGATACTTCAGAGAATTTAAAAAAGTCAGGGGCATTTATTCCAGGAATTAGACCAGGAGAAAATACCGCAAATTATATTGATAAAGTGATGACAAGACTAACTTTAGTTGGTGCTATTTATGTTACGCTGGTGTGCTTGTTACCACAATTTATGAATCTATATTGGCATGTGCCATTTTATTTTGGCGGAACTTCTCTGTTGATTATTGTAGTTGTTATTATGGATTTTATGGCGCAAATACAAGCCCATTTAATGTCCCATCAATATGAATCGTTAATGAAGAAGGCGAATTTGAAAGGTAGTAAGATGCCAGGAATTCGTCCGGTAAGATAAAAAAGGTGAAGTTATGAAAGTAAGAGCATCCATTAAGAAAATTTGTAGGAACTGCAAGGTTATTCGGCGTAATGGCAGTGTACGAATTATATGTAAAGAAAAACGACATAAACAGCGTCAAGGTTGAGAGGTCTCAAATTTTAGGTGCTAGAATATACCTTATGCTTGATTTTTTTATTAACTAAGAGTATTCTAGCGTGCTTTTCGACAGTAGATTGAAGATAGGTAAATATAATGGAAGTCCGTATAGCGGGTATTAACATACCAATTAATAAACATTCTGAAATCGCGTTAACTGCGGTATTTGGTATTGGTCGTTCGGCTGCACGTAGCATTTGTGATAAAACATCAATACCTTATGAGAAAAAAATTAAAGAATTAACTGATGCAGAAATTGATGCGTTGCGTGACGAAGTTGGTAAATTCACCATCGAAGGTGAGTTACGTCGAGAAGTTGCCATGAACATCAAACGCAAAATGGATATTGGCAGTTATGCCGGTATGCGTCATCGACGTGGCCTTCCTCTCAAGGCACGTACTAAGACTAACGCTAAAACACGTAAAAAGCGTGGTGGAAGAAAGAAAGCATAAGTAATTTTGTCAAGAGTTTAAATTAATAGGGTGAAATATGGCTGAAACGGCAGTTAAAAGCAAAAGTAAACAAGCAGGTGCTCGAGGCAAAACAAAGAAGCAGAAGCGCTCTCAAGTAGCACAAGGTAAGATTTACGTCTTGGCTACATTTAATAATACCATCATTATGGTTACAGATAGCAAAGGTAATAAATTAGTTCAGTCTAGCTCAGGTGCATGTGGCTTTCGAGGTTCGCGTAAAAGCACTCCTTTTGCAGCGCAAGTTGCAGCTGAAACAGCGGGTACTGCTGCCAAAGAAAATTATGGTATGAAGACGATCAGTGTTATTGTAAAAGGACCAGGTCCTGGCAGAGAATCTTCTATTCGAGCACTCATTAGTTTAGGATTTAAAATTACTGACATTGAAGACGCAACACCTATTCCACATAATGGTTGTCGTCCTAAGAAAAAACGTCGTGTATAAGGTTTGGAGAGTAATTAATTATGGCAAGATATATTGGTCCTACATGTAAACTTTCTCGACGGGAAGGCACAGATTTACAGCATAAAAGTGGTATTCGCGCTTTAGATAGTAAGTGTAAAATTGACTTACCGCCAGGACAACATGGTGCTCGTAAAGGGCGTTTAACCGATTATGGTGTTCAGCTTCGTGAAAAGCAGAAAGTTAAACGAGTGTATGGTGTTCTTGAAAAACAATTCAGACGCTATTATAAAGAAGCAGCTCGCCGTAAAGGTAATACTGGCGCATATTTACTGCAATTATTAGAACGACGATTAGACAACGTAGTTTATCGCATGGGTTTTGCAAGTACACGAGCAGAAGCGCGACAACTGGTGACTCACAAATCAGTATTAGTTAATGGCTCAATTGTTAATATCCCATCTTACCAAGTTAAGCCTGGTGATAAAGTTGAAATACGTGAAAAATGTCGTGGACAATTACGTATTGGTGCTGCATTACAATTAGCACAGCAACGCGGTTCTATTGAATGGGTCGAAGTTAATGACAAGCAGTTTTTAGGAGTTTTTAAGTCAATTCCTGAAAGAGCTGAATTACCATCTGAATTCAATGAACAGTTGATTGTTGAATTGTACTCTAAGTAATAACATTTTAACGACGGTAGTTGACGAGGGAGATTATTATTCATGCCTGCAGCAATACATGTTGAAAGATTTTTGACTCCAAAAATTATTCAAGTGGAAAAGCTAAATCAGTTTTCTGCAAAAATTGTTTTGGAGCCTTTAGAAAGAGGTTTTGGTTATACGTTAGGCAATGCTTTACGTAGAATTTTATTATCTTCAATGCCTGGCTCTGCAGTAGTTGAAGTTGAAATTGATGGTGTCCTTCATGAGTACAGTACACTTGCTGGTGTTAGTGAAGATGTGATTGATATTCTTTTAAATTTGAAAGGTTTGGCCTTTATTTTACATGATCGTAATGAAGTGACTTTATCCTTGAATAAACAAGGTCCTGGTCGAGTTCTTGCTAGTGATATTACTTTAGAGCATGATGTAGAAATTGCAAATCCTGATCATTTCATTGCAAATTTAGAAGAATCAGGTCAACTAAATATGCGATTGAAAGTACGTAAAGGTCGTGGTTATCTTCCAGCAAATCAGCTTTCAGATGAAGAAAAAGGTGAAACCATTGGACGGTTACATTTAGATGCTACTTTCAGTCCTATACGCCGAGTTTCGTACTCAGTTGATAGTGCACGTGTTGAACAGCGTACAGATTTGGACAAATTAATCTTGATATTAGAAACCAATGGCACATTAGATCCAGAAGAAGCCATTCGACGTTCCGCTACAATTTTACAGCAGCAACTTATTGCATTTGTTGATTTAAAAGATCATTCTGAGTCTGAAGAATCTGAAAAAGAACCTGGTTTTGATCCGATTTTATTAAGACCTGTTGATGATTTAGAATTAACGGTTCGTTCAGCAAATTGCTTGAAAGCAGAAAATATTTATTATATTGGTGATTTAGTTCAACGGAGTGAAGTTGAACTTTTGAAAACACCTAATTTAGGTAAAAAATCATTAACTGAAATTAAAAGCGTCTTAGCATCGCATAATTTATCATTAGGTATGCGAATTGACAATTGGCCTCCAGCCAATAAAGACTAACCCTAAATATAGAGGAA
>JBGSLN010000068.1:0-5096 GCA_041740675.1 Gammaproteobacteria bacterium
CTCAAACCTACTTTACATAGCTGCCGTTTTAATTCAACAACAAAACCCTAAAAAAGCCCATGAATTGGCCACAAAAGCTGTAAATGACATTAAGAAAAATTCATGGCAAGTGAATGCCGAAAATTTAATCAAAAACTTAGAAACCAAAACGGTCAATGCCACTTTAAACCAAATAAATTTACCCAATAATAATATTCCGTTAAAAATTGATTATAAAAACATTACCAATATTACAGTTAAAGTATATTCGGCTAATTTAAATTTAAACCAAACCGATAATTTTTGCTCATAATTCCAAAGTCCTTTAGTCTTTTTGATAATTGTCTTGCTGTTATTGGCTTGCCTCGATTGTACGTCGCCCAAGGCGCTTCATAGTCAAAATAAAGAGCTTCTAATAATTCTGCTGTAGATATTCGATTCATTTTTTTCTGCTCAAAAATATTTTTGATATCTTGCAATAATTCGATCGATACGCTAACAGCGTCATCAAGGCTGGAAAGGGCAAGGGCTGCTTGTCGTGCATAGTTAGGCCAGTCGCCCCTAGCAACATCTGCAATGGCGATGAGAGGCTCCCAGCTATCAGCAGCGCGATCATTTAATCCAGTTGGAACACTAGGTCGTGTTGTACGAATAGCGCTAAGGTTGTCTGCGGCAAAGCGAGCACATTGGCGTTGCAGATGATTGAAAATGGATTTGTCAGTATGGCGTAAACTGGCAACAGTTTCATGTGGCAACTTGCGGCGTAATTGAATAATGATAGACCTATCTTTAATCGTATCAGGTAGATTGCCGATGCCCGCTAAACATTTAGCACACCATGTTGAAAAAATATAAGGTTCATGCGTATCGCCAACAGTTCGAATAACAAATGCAGTAGAGCGGGTATGTCCTGAATTAATAATGCCTCGCAACTCTGACTTTTCATCGTTAATGAAAGTATCTGCTTCATCCAATAATAATGTCGGATTTAGGGATTCAATAGTTCGAAATATGGCAGCAGTTGATATGTTCGCAGCTAACAATGGGCGGTTTACTAAAAGCTGCAATAGTGACATGACGGTTGATTTACCGCAGCGTTTTTCTGGAGAAGATATGTTAAGAATAGGCGATACATCGACAGCGTCAATGCAGTAAGTCAATAAAACCCATAATGCAATAGTCCTTGCTTCATGTTCATTTAAGATAACAAATTGCTGTAATTTTTCTGTCAATAAAGAAAGTAAAGCGTTTCCGTCAACAGATTCAGGCCATGGTTCTATGTCGGAAAAGATAATAGATTTATCAGTATTATTATTTTTATGACGCTCAGCTTTGACAAGTTCATCTAGTGTCGATACACGAATGCTTAGTTTTTCAGCATAGGGTTCTCTATTGCGATCATATTCGATTAATGAAAATGATCCTAATTCACGAATCATTAACATTTCATCATTTATGTCTATGTCCTTTAATGAAATTTGTTTTTTTTCTAAATTGCCTGTTAATTGTTTTTTGACTTCATGAACGCCAACCAATTGCATTAAATCGTTAAAGGTTGCTTTTTCATGAACTGCCAGCCAATCCACACAATCACCTTTTGGCGGTAAATTTAATTGTGTTACATCTACCCATTGCACATTGCAATTTAAGGATTGCAGTTGTTGCGTAACGTTGTGTGCATAGCGTAATCCGGCATCATCGTTATCCCGCCAAATAATAACTTGTCGATCTGCCAACGGTGTCCAATCGGTTTTATTGCTACTTTCTGCACTCCCAGAGGTTGTTGCAATTAATCCTAAACTTACCAAATGGTCGGTGCACCATTCACCTTCGGTTATCCAAATAATTTCATTTGGATTCTGAATAATCTCTGGTAACCGATACAGTGGTTTTCCCGAGATAAAGTTTGGATTACCTAGCACAAAAATACCTTGTTCATTTCGATGCATCGGTCGAATCCATTTTTCACCTTTCTCTAAGTGCTTTAGGCGGATGCGCCAGTAAATGGGTTTATTTTCGCTGTCGCAGTATTCATGTAACGCTTGCAATATAAACCTTTCTTTAATTTGTTTTACAGCCAAACGGTAGACTGCTTTTTCAGGTGTTTCATACTTCATAAATCCCCCAAGCTCCAAAAAATGTAACTGCCTCAACAAAGGGCACATGATAACGCTGCATGTGAAAGGCAATCACATCACCACCTTTAGCACCACAACCAAAACAATAAAACCCACCGGAACTAAGGTTAATACTAAGACTTGGATTTTTATCGTCATGAAAACAGCAATGTACATTGATCCATTCACTGCGAGGGTTCATGAGTAACGCAGGAAAATGCTGGTGGTAATAATTGACAGGTTTAGGCAAACAATGGCGATCAAATATTTTCTGTGATCTATTTTTATTATATATCATATGTACTCCTACTCGTGTGGTTGCTCAACAGTACGGCGTGCGATAAATGCTTCCAAATCAACACGTCGATATTTCACCAAGCGTCCCATTTTGACATACGGTAAGTTATAGCGTTTCGTACAAGCCCACACGGCCAAGGTCCGTGATGTGACTCCTAAATATTCTGCTGCTTGATCGCGCGTTAATAAATCAGAGCGGGTAATGAAGGTTTTTTGAAAAGTGGGTTCTGAATTTGCTTTTTGCATAGGATTGACCTCGTTAAAAAACCAGAAAATCTCCGGCAACGAGAGCATGATAGGGCAACTTTAGTAAATAAGGGAAGGAACGAAAATAAGTGGTTTTTGTTCTGGAAAAATTTTAGCTTAAAAATTTTCTGGAAATTTTTTGAAGTGAAATTTTTCGGAAATAGTATTTTAAGAAGTTATTATTCTTAAATTAAAAGATTCCTTTAGCTATTATTAAAATAATAATTTAGGTTAAGATAGTAGGATCTGTCGACATTTCTACGATGAGGGCATAAATCGATAATGTTCTGCACCGCATTGTGGTGTTCTAAAATCAACAAATTTTATCCTATCTAGCGAAATGTCAACATTCTCTAATTTGCAGCAAACTCTTATAAAGGCGTAAAGTCTTTTTGAAAATTTGAAGTTGATTGCTGTTCGTTAGAGTGAGATATTTCTTCTTTTACTTCTTGTTGGTGTGCTTCAATTTTTTCTTTAGTGGTTGGTTTCGGGGCATCAACTGGTGTTTTTAATCGACTAGGATTCAATCCAAAAAAATCAATATTACCGCCTAGCTCTTCAAAATTTTGAGCAAAACCGTAAGTGGCATGAAAATATTCAGAAGCATGGTCTAATTTGACATGATCAGATAACGGCATAGCATGTCCATTAGCACCTACGAAGAGACCAATTGCCACTTTTTGAGTTTGCAAGTCTACTACTACTCGATTTCTCACTTCGCCTCGGTGATCACTACCATCAGCCGTAATGTATAGTTTATTTGCTGGATGAAGTAAACCTGTTACTGTGGTAATTAACTGAAGTTCATTTGGCTCAGCTAATTTATAAGAATCGGTAAATTTCACTTTCAAAGTGTTAAATTCTTTTTGCTTGCTTTGGTTAATTTCAACCTCACTAATAGTTTGTTTTTTGTAATCTGCATAAAAAAGTTTTTCATTAAACAAAATCAAAGCATTTCTTTGTTGTAATTCAATATCTTCAAATGGTGTTTGCCTTGGATCAATTGACATCTTAATTAAACCACAGCCCCATTGATCATTTATTTCCAGGCCAATACCTAAGCCCCAAGCCACATAGCGCCGTATATCTTGCTCTTTATTCTCTGGAATTTTTCTTTCTATGGGCCAATTGGGTGGTAAATAATCCTGGGTCATAAAGACTTGAGGTTGAAAAGCATATTGCAGGTTAGGATCCTCCATCCAGGCGATGATAAATTTGGCATAATCAGTTGGCGTAGTATATAGACTGTTTGCTGCTTGCGGTGCTTTGCTTTTGTCAAAGTGAAAACTACTATGCTCCATTTTTAAAGCCTTAAATATGTATTCTTGTGCAAGCGGTTCAAGTTTAGATTCGGTAATATCTTCAATAACTTCTTGTAAAAAAGCAATACCAGGACCTGAATATCCATAATGCGTACCTGGTTCAAATTGAAATTTAATTTTACCTTGAGTTTTTTCATCATGGGTAATGGGCAAACCAGAAGTATGAGATAATATCATCCGTGTTGTTAATTTCTTTGCCCAATCATGATCTTCTTCGTTGAATTTTTCCAGTATTTTAGGAAATACTTCATAGAGTGGTGTATCCAAATCAAACTGAAATTTGAATTTACCCAATGGAAACTTTTTCTCTGTTTCAACATTATTGGCTGCTATTAATTTCAATACTAAATAAGCAAATACTGGTTTACTGAGCGAAGCTGCTGCAAGTTCTGTATTAGAATTTATCGGATCAGAAGGGCTAAAATGCTTATGATTGGTAATTTCTGTTATCTGATCTAACCGATCATCAGACAGTACAGCTATTTTTTTAACATCACGAAATTCCTTTTGAAGGTTGTTAAATTGAAATTCCTCTAATTTTATTTTTTTTAATGTATTTTGCGATTTGTTAAAGTAAAATAAACAGGACTTACGAAAAACCCTGTTACTATGGTCAATGGATCACATGAACTATGGCGAAAAGATCACAAAAGAATTTGTTTGTATAAGGTATTATACAAGCAAGTTAGCCAACCATTCATCAACCTCATGTCTAGGCCCAAGAAATCTTTTAATCAAACAGACTACTGTCAATATCTTATCAGCAGTCAAACTAATTACACTTTAACTAATTATGCAGAACATGTAAAAAATGTGAGTCATGATTTAGTGAAATTATTTTTAGAAAAAGAACGTTTAACAGCCAGCGATGTTTGGCGGCAGGTAAAAAATGATATTGTACCAAGCCCTAATGGTTATATTGTCTTTGATGATACGGTACTTGATAAAAGTCATTCAAAAAAAATTGATTCTGTGCGTTGGCAATACAGCGGTAATACGCATCAAATTATACGGGGCATTGGTCTTTTAAATTGTGTTTATATCAACCCAGAGACAGAACAATTTTGGATCATTGACTATCGAGTCTTTGATCCGGACAAAGATGGAAAAACAAAAGTAATGCATGTTGAAGAAA
>JBGSLN010000069.1:0-3750 GCA_041740675.1 Gammaproteobacteria bacterium
CAACTCATCATCAAGTTGTAATAATTGACTGCGAAATAACTCTTGGATTGTTTGCAAACTTGCTTCATCATCAGCTTCAAAACGTAAAATTAAATAAGGTGTGGTATTAGATGGGCGAACCAATCCCCATCCTTTTGGAAAGTCAACTCGAATACCGTCAATAGTAGAAATATTTGCATCACCAAATTTCGCTTCATTGACAAACTTTTCCATAAAAGAAAATTTGCGTTCTTCACTCATTGGTAATTTTAATTCTGGTGTATTTACACTATCAGGAAAATCCAGAAAAATTTCACTACTTGTACGTCCGTCTTTCGTCATAATTTCTAACAATCGTGCTGCAGTATAAATTCCATCATCAAATCCATACCAGCGATCATTAAAAAAAGTATGGCCGCTCATTTCACCTGCTAATAGAGCACCTGTTTCTGCTAACTTGGCTTTAATGTGTGAATGACCAGTTTTCCACATGATTGCTTCACCACCAAATTCACGGATTTTTGCTGGTAAATAACGCGTGCATTTTACATCGAAAATAATTTTTGCTTTAGGATTTTGTTCAATAACATCTTTGGCATATAGCATTAATTGACGATCAGGCCAAATGTTTTCGCCTTTGTTGGTGATGATACCTAAGCGATCCGCATCACCATCAAAGGCAAGGCCGATATCCGCTTGTTGTCGTTTCACAGTTTTAATTAAGCATTCTAAGTTTTTCAATATACTAGGATCAGGATGATGATTAGGAAAATTACCATCGATATCGCAATATAATTCGATGACTTCACAGCCCATTTTTTTTAAAAGTTTAGGTGCTATTAATCCTCCTACTCCATTACCAGCATCAATTACAACCTTTAGTGGTTTTATTAATTTCACCCCAGCAGCTATTTCATCAATATAACGGTCAACTATATTTTCTTCACATATCTCCCCTACACCATGGCGATATTTTTGTGTTTCAATTCGTTCATATAAATCTGTAATGTCCTGACTTGTCAAAGCACGACCACCTAACACCATCTTCAAACCATTATAATTGGCTGGATTATGTGAACCTGTGATCATTACTCCACAATTACTATTTAATACTTTTGTAGCATAATATAAAACTGGCGATGCAACCACACCTACATCAGTAACATCACAACCTGTTGATAAAATACCTGTAACCAATGCATGAAATAAAGCTGGGCTAGATAAGCGACCATCACGGCCAACAATAATTGAACTAATACCCATTTCTTGTGTTTTACTTCCTAAGGCTTTACCAATTTCAGTAACGATCTCTGGTGTTAACGTTTGTCCGTAAATTCCTCGAATATCATAGGCTCGAAAAATTTCTTTTACTTCTGAAAGTTTATTACGTGTTGCAGTTGCTAACATTATTTACCTCTCTATATTATACTTAACCCACGTAGGATTTAGGTTTCTAGCCAGTGTGGCCAAAACCACCTGTGCCACGTTCACTGGCTTTGAATTCATTAACTACTTCAAAATTGATTTGTACTATCGGAACAAAAACTAATTGGGCAATACGATCTCCGGGATTAATGCTGAAATGATCATTACTGCGATTCCAAATCGAAACCATTAATTGCCCTTGATAATCTGAATCAATCAATCCAACTAAATTTCCCAAGACAATGCCGTGTCTATGCCCAAGGCCAGAACGTGGTAAAATCACCGCTGCTAAATTAGGATCAGCTATATGAATGGCTAGACCGGTTGGGATAAGTTGTGTTTCGGTTGGGGCAAGTTGTACAGCCGTTTGAAGACAGGCTCGTAAATCCAATCCAGCTGAGCCTGGAGTGGCGTAATTTGGTAAAGGAAACTCTGTTCCTATGCGAGGATCAATTAATTTAATTTGTATGTTTTTTTTCATTAAATAGTCTAGCTATTATTTTTATGAGTTTATTAGCCAATTGTTGTTTGCCCATCACTGGCCATTGTTCTTGTTCCTTAGATGTAAGCACAAGAACTTCATTTTCATCACTATCAAAGCCTATATTTAACTGGCTGACATTATTAGCAACTATTAAATCTAAATTCTTTTCAACAAGCTTCTTTCTTGCATTGTTTAATAAGTTTTCAGTTTCAGCAGCGAATCCTACCACAACTTCGGGCCGTTGTTTACTATTTGCCACACTTTTTAAAATATCAGGTGTTGGTACTAACTCTAATACCATGCTTTCATTAGTTTTTTTTATTTTTTGTTTGGCTAGTTGTTTAACCTGATAATCACATACTGCAGCTACACCAATAAAAATATCTGCCTTAGGCAACTCTGCCATCACAACATTAAACATATCTTCCGCAGTCATGACTTTGATAATATTAGTTTGTTCAACTGCCGTTAACTTTACTGGCCCGGTAACTAGAGTGACTTTTGCACCGGCATCAATTGCTCCTTGTGCTATTGCATAACCCATCTTGCCTGAGCTATGATTAGTTAAATATCGTACGGGATCAATTGGTTCTTGTGTAGGGCCTGCGGTTATTAAAACATTAAGATTGGCAAGAATCCCATTAACAAATAAAGTCTCTGTTGCTTTAACAATTTCTTCAGGCTCTGACATACGACCAAGTCCTACATCCCCGCAAGCTTGAACACCTTCTGCAGGACCTATAATAGTTACTTGTCTTTGTTGAATAATTTTAATATTGGTGAGATTGCCCTCACTCTTCCACATCTGTTGGTTCATTGCAGGTGCAATCACAAGTGGAGCAGCTGTAGCTAAACAAACCGTTGTCAATAAATCGTCAGCTCTTCCCTCAGCAAGTTTTGCAATCACATCAGCTGTTGCTGGTGCAATTAAAACTAAATCAGCCCACCGCGCCAAAGCAATGTGCCCCATTGCAGCTTCTGCTGCTTGATCAAATAAATCATCATATACTGGATAACCAGATACAGCTTGTAAAGTTAACGAAGTAATAAATTGTTTTGCGGATTGTGTCATCACTACACGAACGTCGGCCCCTGCTTGGCGTAATTTCCGTACAATATCAGGGCTTTTATAAGCCGCAATTCCTCCTGTCACACCCAGGAGAATTCTTCGATTACTTAAAGAAGACATGTTTTTTTCAGTTTTTATAAATGATTATGATTATAGCGAATCTATCCTTTTAAATCTCTATATTAAAAGAATTTTACTTTTTTGGTATAGTTTGGTATGTTATTACCTGACATTTTTTAATATCAAAATGGAAAATCAAAAGGAATATTATGCAACAAAATAAATGGTCAGATCAGCTGGGTCCTCGCGAAAAACTTATTAAATTTGGCCCAGCAGCATTAACAGATGCAGAAGTGATTGCCATATTTTTGCGTACAGGTACAAAAAACACTTCTGTATTGTCTTTGGCGCAATTATTACTTACTCGTTATAAAACCATCCGTAATTTAATGAGCGCCCCTATTCACGAACTATGTCAATTTAAAGGGATTGGTACTGTTAAATATGCACAATTGCAGGCAGCATTAGAATTAGGCAAGCGATATTTTTCGGAAAATATCGCTGGTAAAGATTTATTGAAAAATCCTAAGATTACCAAAAACTATTTAAAAGCTAAATTATGCCAATACCAGCAAGAAGTATTCGGCGCCATATTTTTAAATAATCAAAACCAAGTCATCATTTTCGAAGAATTATTTCATGGCAGCATTAATTTAACTGCTGTACATCCTCGCGTCATTATTAAAAAAGCTTTATTTCATAATGCTGCTGCGGTTATTTTGGCACACAACCA
>JBGSLN010000070.1:0-7483 GCA_041740675.1 Gammaproteobacteria bacterium
TTGCATTGACAATAATAATTGAATCAGCTCCTAGCTCTATAAATGGCTTAGTGATATCAATATTTTCAGCATTTGTTTGAATTAAATCTGCTACAATTGTAATCAGTTTGTTAAGAATCATAATATACCACCGTAATAGCTTCAATCCAATTTAAGATAAAAAACCACCTTTTTTCATATCATAAATACTTTGCTTTACTGCATTAATTATTTTTTCAATATCTTCATCGCTATGTGCAGTTGACAAAAAGCAATTTCGCCATTCCCACACATAAACTCCATGCATAATCAAGTAGTAAAACAAGAGATCAAAATTATTTTTAAATTTGAATCTAAATAATGACGCAAAATAAACAACTTCAATTGGAACTTGTTCACTAATAAAAAAATCGTTTAATTGTTTAGCTAAATAAGCAGTTTTTGCATTCAGTTTTTCTTGAAGTTGTGGCCCTTCCTGTTTCAAATGCTGTAAAATGGCTGCTGCTGTTGCTAATGATGTTGGGTGTTGGCAAAATGTTCCACCAAAAAATGTTCGTTCGACCTGAGGGTAGGAATTGTCGCCGTATTGCCATAACCCACCATCAATATGATCCATATAATGTTTACTTCCAGCAATGACGCCTATTGGTAAACCACCACCAATAATTTTGCCATAAGTAGCCATATCTGCTTTAATCCCAAAAATTGCCTGAGCACCTCCCGGATGTGATCTAAAACCAGTTACCATTTCATCGAAAATCAAAGCAATCTCTAATTCAGTGGTTAATTTACGTAGTTCTCTAACGAATTCTATGGGTTGAAAATCTGGTCTGCCGCTTTGAACGGGTTCTATTAATACCGCTGCAATTTCATCATGCTGTTGGCGGATTTTATCCAGCTCATTCATGTCACCATATTCAAGTACCAAAGTATTATCCAGGACATTGCGCGGAATTCCTGGGGTTATTGGAGTTGGATTACCATTATCATCTTGAATATAAGCTTCTACCAGAGCATAATCTGAATGTCCATGATAAGCCTTCTTAAATAAAACTATCTTATTTTTACCTGTTGCAGCTCTAGCAATACGCATGGCTGTAATGACTGATTCTGTTCCGGTATTTGAAAAAGCAACTCGCTCTAATCCAGTTAATTCTGCAATTAATGCTGCTACTTCTCCTACTATTGGAGATCTGGGGCCTAATTGTAAACCACTATTAGCTTCAGCTAATAAAGCATTCGTGATAAATTTTGGTTTATAACCACATAAATGCACTCCGAATCCCATGGTAATATCAACATATTCATTACCATCTACATCGAATAGTTTTGACCCATAAGTACTTTGGCCAACGATCGGGTAAAGCATTTCTTTAATAGACATGCGAAATCCAACACTGGCTTTACTGTCTGCCAATACATATCGATATTTATCAACTAGAGCTTTTGATTTAGCTGTTTTTTGAGTATATGCTGCAACTAATTCTTTCATATGCTGTTGTTGCATACTGCTAAACTTATTTTGAATCGGAGTCGTATCAACTTTTCGGTGCTGCCAGGAATTTATTTGCAAAGCAGCTTCTTTAGAAACTATTTGTTTCGCAATTGGCTTATTAGCAAGACTACACATAGTTAGGTTATTAACTTGATCAACTTCAGATTGTTGTTGTGCTTCTTGTTGAAACTCTGCAGAGCTATCGATACTAGATAACAATTGTAATTGTTGATTCATGATCCCAAGTTGTTGACTAAATAAGTGTGTCAGTGGATTATCGATAGCACTCGATAAGCTACAAGGAACACTTGTATTGAATGTACTGGTATTTGCAATATTATGCTCAGCTTTATCTAATTTGGCAGAATCTATATTAGATAATGTTTTAGTTATGGGTGAGGTAACAGCTACCATTTCAACTTGCTTATGCTGCGCTATTTTATGCTTAGTCACATTACCTTGAATAAAATCAGCTAGCGTATCGATAGTTTGTAAATCTTCAAATAATCGTCTAATTTCAATTTTTATATTAAACTCAGTTTGAATTTTTTTAATTGCATTCACAATAATGATTGAATCTGCACCTAATTCAATAAAAGGTTTATGAGTATCAATATGTTCCGTGCTCATTTGAATTAAACTAGCAATAATTGCGGTTAATTTATTTAAAATAGTTATCTTAGAGTTCATGGGATTATCCTCAACAAAATTAAACTGTGAAGGCTGTTTACACCAATATGAATATCGTTGCCATTGGTAATGCGGTAAGTCATCTACCCAACAACGAGAATATAATTTATCCCAATTTATAGCACAGCCATATTCATAAAGGCTGGCTAGGGTTTTGATAAAAGTAAAATCGTTATTACTATTTTTCTTAGTTACTCCTATTACCTTAACTGCACTATCGTGCTTATCAACTATTTCTTGGATATAACCAATTAAAGCAGAGCTGGCACCGATTTCTATAATAATGTTAATTTGATGATCTAAAGCGGTTTGTATCGCATTAAGAAATTTTATTGGTTTCCGCATTTGCATTGCCCAATAAGAAGCATCTAGATTTACTGTATCAATTAATTCCCCACTAACAGTAGAAATCATCGTTAAGGATGAACTAGATGGTTCTAATTGGCTTATCTGTTTTTTTAATTCAGGAATCAAGAAATCCAACTGTTGACTGTGAAATGCATAATTAACTGGCAAGTTTAAATATTCGATCTGGAAGCTATCTAATGTAGTAGCAAAAGCAGTAATATCTTCCTTGCTACCAGCTACCACTATGTCTGAAAATGAATTTATCGCAGCAATATCTAAATTACAATTAATTATTACTTCCTTAACAGTAGAATATTCCGTTTTTACTGCTAGCATAGCACCTTGACCCGTTAATGTATCCATTACCTGACCACGATGCACGGCTAATAACATAGTATGTTCAAGAGATAAAGCTCCAGCGATATAAGCCGCAGCAATTTCTCCCACACTATGCCCCAAAACAAGATCAGGAATTATACCTAAATGGCGTAAATATTCACTTAATGCAATTTGAAAAGCAACTAATATAGGTTGAATAAATTTACTCTGTGATAAAAATTCATGATTATGATCAACTTGTAAAATTTCCAAGATGCTAAATTTTGTGTATTCACTAATAACACTATCGCAAATCATAATCCATTTGCGAAAAACAGTATGTTTTAGAAGATCTTTAGCCATACCAGGCCATTGAGAACCTTGACCGGTAAATACAAATGCAAGTTTAGGTTTGATAAAACAATGGTGAGAATTATCTGAGTTAATTCTATTGATCTCCGCTAGAGCTTCTTCATTATTTTTTGCCACAATCGTCATTCGATATGGATAGTGATCACGGTTAAATGCAGCTGCACTGCACAGTTGACTAAAACTCTGCGATGTTTTCAAGTAGCTTTGGTAAGCTAACTTTTGTAATTTAAGTTCAGCTTTGGTATTAGCTGAGATAATCAAAAATTTATTTTCCGGCAAAATGGTATTTGAGTTATCTGGTTTACTATCTTGTTTGATATCAGTTAAAACTGCATGCACATTAGTACCACCAAACCCAAATGAACTCATGCCGCAGATTATTCCTGCTGTAATATCTTCAACTTGTTGTTGGACAATGAACGGTATGTTATTAAAATCAATGGCTGGATTGGGATCATTAAAATGTAAATTAGGTACATATTTTTTATGATATACCATTAACGCAACTTTGATTAATCCAGCAATTCCTGCAGCAGCTTCAAGATGCCCAATATTAGTTTTTACTGAACCAAGCCGACACCTATTAGCGGATGTTCTCCCTTGACCAAGAACTGCATTTAATGCCCCTACTTCGATTGGATCTCCTAATGCAGTACCCGTACCATGACATTCCACATAATTTACAGCAGAATACTCTATTCCTGCTTGGCGATAAACTTGTTGCAATAATTTTTCTTGTGAACTTTGGTTGGGTGCGGTAATTCCATTAGTGTGTCCATCTTGATTGCTTGCAGTAGCTTTGATTACTGCATAAATTCGATCACCCTCTTGTAAAGCTTCTTCAAGCCGCTTTAAAATAACAAGCCCAATACCTTCTGATCTGACATACCCGTTTGCAGATTTATCAAAAGTTTTACAGCGATACTCTGGAGATAAAAATCCCATAGCTGCAAACTTTTCGGTATTTTGTAATAAGAGTAATAAATTTGCTCCACCAGCAATTGCTAAATTAGCTTCATAATTTTTAAGACTATTACAAGCTAAATGCACTGCCATTAATGATGAAGAACATGCAGTATCAACTGCTAAGCTTGGTCCTTTCAAATCATAGAAATAAGAAAGGCGGTTTGCAGCAATGCTCAATGCACTACCGGTTGCTGCATAAATATCGCTATCATATGCTTGTAACTGTTCATATTCCTTACTTGCTATACCTATAAAAACACCGGTGTTACTTCCCGCAATATTTTTGCGAGTAATTCCTGCATCTTCTAATGCATGGAAACTTAATTCAAGGAGCAGACGTTGTTGTGGATCAATACACTTGGCTTCACGGGGAGTAATATTAAAAAACTCATTTGCGAAAAAATCAATATCAGACAGAAAACCACCTGAAAATTGACTCCCATAATGGCTCTGCCCAAACGATGTAGAAGAAATTGCATCATCCGCATTTAACAATATCTTCCAAAAGTCAGTAAGGTTATTCGCTTGAGGAAAACGGCAGGACATACCAATGATAGCAATATCCTGATTTTGTTCAGAAAATTTCGATACTCGTTTATCAATGGAAGAGTAACTCAAAGAGGGTGATGAAATATTTAAAACCAAATTGAGCAAATAATCAGAAAGTTTTATAATAGTTGGATAATTAAACAGTATTGTTGGTTCGATTTTATGGTTTAAAATCTTTTCTAAATCTCCAGCCAACTCTACTGAGTCAATTGAATCTAAACCATAAAAACTAAATTCAATTTCATTATTTATCTGATTAGAGTTAATATTTTTTTTAGTAGCAATCCAAGATTTCAGCCAAGCCAAGCACGATATTTTGTCTATTATCGTTTGCACCATAATTTATATCACTTTTAAAGCTTGTTCTAAATAAAGTTGCTTGCATAACTTACGTTGGACTTTACCACTGGAAGTTTTAGGGATCTGTCCAGGTATCACTAGAACTATCTCATAAGGATTAATTTCATGATCATCAATGATTGTTTTTCGGATGAATTCTTTTATTTTGATTGAATCAACTTTTCTTATTTCTGTACGTTTGACTGTTTGTACGACTACTAATTGTTCGACTCCTTCCACTTCTATACTGAATGCAGCTGAATCATTCTGTTCTAATTCTAGAGCAGCAGATTCAGAACTAAATTCAATATCAATGGGATAGTAATTCTTGCCTCTAATGATAATCAGATCTTTGTGTCGTCCCACAATATAGAGTCGCTCAGCTTGCAAGAAACCTAAATCGCCACTGCGTAAGTATTTAACGCCTGGTTTATTAGCAATTTCCGCATGAAAGGTAAGAGCAGTTTCTTCTGGTTTATTCCAATATCCCAGTGTTTTACTTGGTCCAGATAACCAAATTTCACCAATTTCGTTTTCGTTAACTTCATTCAGTGTACTTGGATTAACAATTTTAATCTTTTGATCTCTTAACGCCTTACCACAAGCAACAAAAGTGCGCGTATTTTCTCCATCAACTGCCGTGACTACTCGTTCAACAATGCCCTGTTCTAATTTATTTGTTGCCAGAGTTATACACTTAGGCGACCCTTTAACATCATTACTCGTAGCATTTAAGGTTATTTCTGCCAGTCCATAGCACGGATAAAATGATTCTTTATTAAAGCCACACACTGCAAATTTACGACTAAATTTGTCGATGGTCATTGATCTAACGGGTTCAGCGCCAGTATAAACAATTTGCCAATGACTTAGATCAAGGTCAATTAATTGTTCCGGTTTAATTTTTTCTACGCACAAGTCATAGGCAAAATTAGGAGCGCCACTAAGTTTAGCCTTATATTCACTGATCGCTTTTAACCAACGCCATGGTTTTTGTATAAAATGGACTGGCGACATTAACACGCACAGTGAACCAACATAGACTGCTTGCAAAATCTTGGCAATTAGACCCATATCATGATGCAGGGGTAACCAACTGACTATAGTGCTCGATTCATCATTTGCCCACGCATGGTGTGTTATTTCACTATTGTGTACTAGATTATGATGAGCAACCATAACACCTTTAGGCGTTCCAGTTGAACCAGAGGTATATTGTAAATATGCAATTTCTTGGTAATCAGGTTCTTGCCAATCATGTACATAGCTAATATCAATTTCATTAGTAGCCACTAAAATTGAACCATTAAACTGAGGTAGTATATCTTGATTATCATTAAAGACTTGAAGATTGGCTTTGGTAGACAGAATAAATTTAGCTTGAGCATCTTGCCAAACCGAGTGCATTCTTAAGAGAGCTCGACGATTATTTCTTAGCTGATATAGAGGAACTGCAATTGCGCCCGCATATAAACAACCAAAAAAAGCAGCAATATAATCAATACCTGACGGATACAAAAGTAAAACTCTTTCACCTGCACATCCCTTCGATTGAAGAAAACCTGCAATTTTTCGCGCCTGTTCATCTAACTCGCTATAGGTAACTGATAATTTTTGATTTTCACCGTCTTCTAAATAGATAAATGCCGTACGGTTTGGTTTAGATTTGGCCCTTTGTTGCAATAACCATGCAAAATTAACTCTTTTATTATCGACGAAATTATTTAACATCATAATTAATGTCTCTTATTACATCTTAAATTTAAGAACATGGCGTTGCCATTATGTTCTTCCACCATTTACTCACGAAACATACAGTGAAGCACAATCAGAAATAATCTGTGGGATTAATGAAGTTCTACTTTCATACTATTGATCACATACTTCAAAATCAGGCTAGCATATTTTGTGATCTCTGTAAACGATACTTTATATATCCTAGGATAAAAAATTTATGGAATAGCGCTAACATAAGATACAATTTAATATGCAATGAGAAAAAATTAGGGTGATAAATAAATATGAAAATTAAATTTCTACCTTTTCAGAATGAACATATTGCATTGTGGGAACAGTGGATACACATTCCTCATGTAAGAGATGTGTGGTTTATCGAAGGTTATGAAACTGCAGATTATATTTATGAAAAAATCAAAGGCAATGGTTATGACTTTCCATTTGTGATCACTATCGATGCTCATCCTGTTGGCTATATAGTGTGTTGTGATTTATATGCTTATCGCACTCTATGCCCTGCTCCAAAAGGTCTTTTCACAAATGAAGATAAAGGCACTTTCTGTATGGATTTGTTTATTGCAGAACAAGATTATCTTAATAAAGGCTACGGTACAGAGATCGTTAAATCTTTCTCAGAATATATATTTAATAAATTTAAAGCAAAAAAACTATTGATTGATCCAGCTCTCA
>JBGSLN010000071.1:0-5967 GCA_041740675.1 Gammaproteobacteria bacterium
GGGATATGACTATAAAAATAGCTACGTGGAATGTGAACTCTTTAAAAGTCCGTTTACCACAAGTGTTGGATTGGCTTAATAAAGTAAAACCTGATATTTTAGCTTTACAAGAAACTAAATTGCTTAATGAGAATTTTCCTAAAGAAGCTATTGCTGCTGCAGGTTATCAATCTATCTACAATGGACAAAAAACCTATAATGGTGTTGCAATTTTAACTAAACAAACAGCAACCGAGATAAATACTGATATCCCAAATTTAGATGATCCACAACGACGAATTTTAGCAGCAACGATTGACAATATTCGCATTATTAATCTTTATGTTCCGAATGGAGAATCCGTTGGATCAGAGAAATATCAATATAAATTAAACTGGCTTGAAAAAATGACTCAATTCATTACTGACCAATTGCAACACTATAAAAAGTTAGTGGTTTTGGGTGATTTTAATATTGCGCCTACCGATGCTGACGTACGTGATCCAGAGAATTGGCAGGGTAAAGTGTTATGTTCAGCGCCTGAAAGAGCATTTTATCAACGTTGGGTTGAATTAGGTTTGAAAGACAGTTTTCGCTTATTTGAGCAACCCGAAAAAAGTTACAGTTGGTGGGATTATCGAATGTTGGCGTTCCGACGCAATTTAGGTCTTCGGATCGACCATATTCTTATCAGTGATGTCTTAGCCAAAGCTTGTAACAGCTGTTGGATTGACAAAGAACCACGGAAGCTAGAACAGCCTTCTGATCATACGCCGGTGGTGGCCGAATTTGCTTGCTAATCGTTAGGAACTTAGTTATTATCGCCAACACTCAGGCCAATAAGTTATTCCGCCTGTAAATTAATAAGCATTCATATCATCCTATTTGACTATGGGCTTAGACGAGGTAAAGATCATGAAAGAAAATATCCATCCAAAATATACTGAAATGACAGCGACGTGTACTTGCGGCAATGTTATTAAAACCCGTTCTACTGTTGGACGTGACATTAACTTAGATGTTTGCTCAGCATGCCATCCTTTTTATACAGGTAAGCAAAAAATCGTTGACACTGCGGGTCGTGTCGATCGTTTCAATAAACGATTCAAACGTGCGACTAAAGCGGAAGCAAATACAGAAGTTCAAGAATAATCCGTATAACTATACTAATAAATGTTGTATCTCTTCACCTCGCTTAGGCGGGGTGTTTTTTTATGAGATTGTTCAATATCCTATCATAAAGGTAATATTTGTCGCAATCCATCTTCGATTTGATTTAAATCTTTTGCTGAAAGAGAACACGCAATGTTTTTTAATCGACGTTTATCAACAGTTCGTATTTGATCACAGATTGCAGTGACTTGTTTCTTAAGACATGAAACGGAAATAGTGATAGGTGGCCTGGCTTTGGCCGATGTAACAAGAGGTATAACCACTACAGTGCTGCGAGCTTTATCCTATCCCAGCTTAAGAGTAGTCTGAGTCAATCAAAGAGGAAGGTGAGGTGATAATTTAAAAATTACAGCATCTAACGAGTTACGGTAGATGCTGATAAAGTGTTACACCAGCTTATTTTTTTGTGCCAGCGTTGTTAGAGGGATAATAAAGTCCAGCAAAACCAGGCATGTCATTGCTGTTATACGGACTGCAGGTATTTGGGTAATTATTAATCTTTGTAGGAGTGCAGCCATAAGGGCATGTGAGTGGATTAGAAGGCGTAGCCGTACTTACAATAACCCAACCGCAACTTTCAGCTTGTGACAAAGTCATATTTTGTGGACAAGTTGTTGTCGGGTCAGGACAGCCATTATTAACAGCAGTCTTTGCAAATGATGCCACTGGAAACAGTAGTACTGATAAAATAGGTAACATTAGTACTTTAGAAGTAATGTTTTTCATTTTAACTCTCTTATCTCAATATTTATTCATGAAAATAGTATATAACATTATAGTCTATACTCAAAGAAATAATAATGCCTCAAGGGCAGTAGTGATTTGCTATGGAACAAAAACTATCTGAAATTGAATCCCAGCTTGTTCTACTCATACGGCAATTCTTATTAGAACAAAATACAGGGCGAGCGGTTCGCGCTGTTTCGTTGGATGCATCACTTGAACGACAATTGGGTATTGATTCACTTGGCAAAGTTGAGTTTTTCCATCGTATTGAAAAGACATT
The DNA here is from genome assembly GCA_041740675.1 of Gammaproteobacteria bacterium. Taxonomy (GTDB): domain Bacteria; phylum Pseudomonadota; class Gammaproteobacteria; order JBGSLN01; family JBGSLN01; genus JBGSLN01. The sequence goes on from JBGSLN010000071.1 coordinate 2,159, forward strand.
GGGTATTCAATTTTCTGATGCAACAATTGCGCAAGCAGACACATTAAATGACATTGCTAAAGCGGCATTAACAGCAAAACCTTCTAAAAAATTTAAAAAACAAGTGATGAGCATAGCGTTGGAAAAATTAGAAGTAGATTTATCAACGGTAAATATTTTACAAGAAGCGTTAATTCAATATGCACTACATGATCCAGAACGACCACATATCTATTTGCAAGATGAAAATGGCAATGAAGAAATGATTACTTATGGCATGTTACTTTCAAATGCATCCAGCATTGCTAATAGTTTGATTGCGCTCGGCATTAAACCCGATGATACTGTAGCATTAATGTTGCCGACGGATAATAATTTTTTCCCGGCATTTTTCGGAGTGTTATTAGCGGGTGCAATTCCAGCACCTATTTATCCGCCTTTTCGCGCCGATCGATTAGAAGAATATACTATTCGTGAAGCTAAAATTCTTAACAACGCAGAAGTACGAGTGTTGATTACCTTTGCTCAAGCAGAAATGTTGAGTAAAGTGTTAAAAACTTATGTTCCTAGCTTGAAAGCAGTCGTGACAACGGCGAGTCTTTTATCTAATAAAAATGGATTGCCCAAAATAGAACGAACCTCAGATCAGTCTGCTTTATTGCAATATACTTCTGGTAGTACAGGAGATCCAAAAGGCGTTTTATTATTGCATAAAAATATTCTTGCAAATATAAGAGCATCTGGCAAAGGGCTGGAGATCAACGCAACTGATGTGTTGGTAAGTTGGTTGCCACTTTATCATGACATGGGATTAATGAGTTGGCTTGGCAGCCTTTATTTTGGCATACCTATTACAATTTTATCGCCGCTCACTTTTTTGAATCGTCCTGAACGTTGGTTATGGGCAATCCATTATCATCGAGCTACGTTATCTGCAGCACCCAATTTTGCTTATGAATTATGTGTGAAGAAGATTGATGAAGAATTGCTTGAGGGACTGGATTTAAGTTCATGGAGATTAGCATTAAATGGTGCTGAAGCAATTAATCCAGCAACACTGACTCGATTTTATCATCGATTCAAAAAATATGGCTTTAAAGAAGAAAGTTTATTTCCCGTTTATGGTTTAGCTGAAAATACAGTAGGACTGACACTGCCAAAGCCGGGCACAATACCCCGTATTGATCGAGTTTCTCGTGAGACTTTTGAGCAAGAATTACGTGCAGTTCCGACCAGTAAGAATAAAAATTATTTAGAATTTGTTTGTGAAGGTAAAGTAATTCCTGACCATGAAATTCGCATTGTTGACGTGGCTGGAAATTTACTGCAAGAACGTGCTGTGGGTAATGTTCAATTTCGAGGACCTTCCGCAATGCAAGGCTATTACCATAATCCGGTTGCAACGGCCGCTGCATTTCATCAAGGTTGGTGGGACTCAGGAGATCTAGGCTATTTAGCAGATGGAGAGTTATTTATAGCAGGACGCAGAAAAGATTTAATCATTAAAGCAGGACGTAATTTGTACCCAGAAGTATTTGAAAATATTGTTGGAGACATTCCTGGCATACGTAAAGGATGCGTCATTGCTTTTGGAGTGATGGATAATAAATTAGGGACTGAAAAAATTATTATCGTTGCGGAATCAAAATTATTGTTGCAAGCTGATAAAGATCAATTGCAACAAGCCATCATAGAACAAGTCACAATTGCAGTTGGAGTTCCTCCTGACGAAATATTGTTGCTACCAGCAAGAATGATACCTAAAACATCGAGTGGTAAATTACAACGTTCAGCCTGTAAACAAGCGTATTTAAAAGGAGAATTAATTAAAAAGTCAAAAGGGTTTCGATGGAATCTTAGTAAACTATTTTTAAAAGCGAGTGGCCGTTATATTCTTCAGTTATTCAATAAAGCAACTCGATTTTTTTATACTCTGTATGTGGACTTTTTATTTATTCTCACACTGATTCCAATTGCAATAATAGTGCCTTTTTTTCCCCGAAGACAAGCCGCCTACATTATTAAATTTTGGGCGCGGTGTTTATTTCGATTGGGATTTTGTCCCGTTGAGATCATTCAAGAAAAGAAATTCGATTTAGAGAAACCCGTCATTTATACCGCAAACCATTCTAGTTATATTGATGCGCTATTACTAATCGCTACCTTGCCTGTTAATACATTATTTATTGGGAAAAAAGAGTTATTGAAAGTACCGTTGTTAGCAGCTGCTATAAGGAAATTAGAATATATTTGTTTAGATCGGTGGGATTTTTCTCAAAATCTTGAAGATATGAAAAAAATGCAGAATGCTTTAGAGGAAAACTATTCGATTTTAATTTTTCCCGAAGGTACATTTACGTATGCTAGTGGTTTAAGGCCATTCAAAACAGGCGCTTTTCAATTAGCAGTAGCAACACAAACCCCCATTTGTCCTATTGCAATTCAAGGAACGCGCAAGCTTTTTCGCAGTGGCTCACTTTTACTTACACCACAAAAGCTCAAGCTGACTTTTGCAGAATTGACTACTCCAGTTGCTAATGAGTGGCAGGAAGTCATTCGGTTACGTACAGAAGTGCATAAAGCCATAGCTAAGAATTGCGGAGAATCAACAATCGACTTTATTGTTGCAGGGCCTGAGAAAAAGCCTGAATAAGCCTAAAACTCAACCGAGAAAAGGATATATTAATTGGTGACGCTATCCGGAATCCTAAAAGTACTAATAATTCCTGGAATAAATGGATTAATAGGATTATTAGCGGATAAATGATAACGGGCCTCATTACCATCAACATCAAAAGTGATACTGTATTCTTGTGAATTACTATCGGCGCGAACTGAGCTCATGTCTAGAATTCGAAACCATGACCAAACACCTTGACGGGCAGTTTCCGCATGTTGGCCATTCACATCTAAGAAAGATAATTGTGTGCCTAAATTGGCGCTATTGCCTGGCCAGATAAATGAGCTGAGATTTTTTGTGCCTTGAGGGTCATTTAAACTCTGGCCGTTAATACTTAATGAAAATGATTGAACGACGGGCATCATTTCAACTTGTTGCAAAGTAAAATTCACGGATAAGTGTGAAGTATTTTCTGGAAAAAACATGGTGGTAATAATGCGGCCCTTTTCGAGAGCAAGTAATAAATTATTATTTAATGGTAAGCTTAATCCATCTGTAGTTTGCCATTGCCAGACGCTGCTATTGCTATTAATAAACATTGATAAATAATTATCATAAAAACTTTGCAAAAGACCATCAGGTGCGAAAAATTTTGTGAAAGCATTCAAACTTGTATCTTCAACTGAGTCAGCATACAGTGGATATCGATGCGCTAAATATTCATTATAGAATTGTAAAATTTGTGTTTGCCAAATATTTTGTAAATAGTCTGTGGCTGCCTGTTCAGTCAATTGTTGTGATTGTTGAGCTAAATTTGAAAAGCTAGTGTTTAAAGGATCTGGCAGTGTTGTGGAGAATGTACCAAACCCAGTTAAAATATTAGGTTGTGAAGGATTTTCAAACTGTCCTTTTATTACAAAAAATGAGGACTCAAGAATATTGTTGCTTGCAGACAGATTATTTAAAAACTGACTAAATTGCGATAAAGCGCTTTGGACATCGGCTAAATTCAATAGAAATAAGTTGGATAAATCAGTATTTATTTGTTGTGCTAAATTATTACGGATTGCAAAAAATGTTGGATTAGTAACAGATTTTGGTAAAATTAAATTCGGATTAGTATTCTGCAAAATAATGTTATAAGCATTAATGATGCCATTGTTAGGATCATTTAATAGGTTAACAAACTTTGCTAAACTTTGCATATTAT
>JBGSLN010000072.1:0-2100 GCA_041740675.1 Gammaproteobacteria bacterium
TTATCATTTAATTTCATATGTTTGATTTCATTTTTTATCCACACACTCTTCCTTTTTTAAGATTGAGTATTAGTTTACTTATTTTTTTGAAGGTCGTGCACTGAATTATCAAACCATAATTGTGGGTAATGCATAGTCAGCGCGAACGGAGCGAAACGCTAAGTTTCAAGAAGCACAATGGTCACTTATTGGCTTCGACTCTGTATGATTGGGTATAAATCATGCAATTGCCCTGCTCAAAGGCCCCCTAGTCATTGATTTTTTGCAAGAAATGGCTACCCTAATAGATAGAAAAAGCTTTAAATTAGCTATTTTTTGCCTTTATTAATGCTTTAATAACCTAATGGAGAAATCATGAAAAAATACCTATCAATACTATTACTAAGTTTGTTCGTTGGAGTTAGCCCATTATATGGGATGAACAAAAATGTAGACCAGGTAACTAAACAAATTAAAGAAAATTCATTAGAGGGTTTGCCAGTTGATATTCTTGGAGAAATAATTGGAAAATGTTCATGGGAAGATGCATTTAAGGCAATTAATGGTTTATCTCGAAGTTGCAAGGGATTGAATAAAAAGATAAACACAAGAGAAGGCCAGTCTAATCAACTTAATCCCAATATAGCTCAATACTTATTACATGCTTTAAACGAATCTAAGTCGATTGAGTTCTACGATTGCTTAGTAAAACAATATACCATTCTTAAACTCAGCGGAGAAAAGGATAACTATGATATTGTTAAAAAAATTGATGATATGATTGAGTCTAAAGATTCAGCGCTATTTTATAGAGCGGCAGCTAATGGGAACTTAGATATTATTAAGCGCATGCTAAATAAGGGTATAAACATTAATGCTCGTTTTCATTTAGCAGGGGGAACTGCATTGATGGCAGCAGCTCAACATGAGCATAAAGAGGTAGTTGAGTTTCTAATAAAGAATGGCGCAGATATTACTCTCCAGGATTATAATAATAATGCAACCTTAGTATATTCTGGAAATTCATCAATTTTATCATATCTTAAAGACGTGAGCGAAAAGAGTAATGCATCAATTTTTTCTCAAGCTAAAAAGAATACAAAAAAGAAGCTTCTAGGATCAATCCAGAAAAAATTATTAGAAATGGCATCAAGGAATGGCAAGATAGAGCTACTTAAAACAGAATTAAAACGAAAAGATATCAATGCTACCCTATTGAAAGCAGCAGCCGAAGCAGGACAATTAGCCGTAGTTGAGTATTTGGTAGAGAATGGCGCGTTTGATGCTATAACATACGCTTTGAAGAGTGCAGCTGAAAAAGGGCAATTAGAAGTCGTTAAGTATCTGGCTTGTCAAGGTGCTGATACTTATTCTATTAATCGCGATCGCGTTTCAGAAAGAATAAGTAAATGGTTGGATGCGTTCATGCTTATAAGAAATTCTTTGCATTACAACACATCACTATTAAATGATGTATTTTTGGTGATTAAAAAAGCAAAAAATGAAAAGTAGAAGTTTTTAGAAAAAATTCATAAAGATTCAAATTATTTAATAAATGAAAGTGGAGAAATCATGAAAAAATACTTATCAATAATAGCATTGGCATTGGGATTGAATGCAGGATGCATATCCTATGGAATGGAAAAAAGAGAGATGATAAATGACAATGTGGCGGAGAAGATAACAAATAACGTGGAGGGATGGAACGCTCTGGTAGAACTGTATAAAAATTTTTCAGCAAACAATCAAATCCGTGAGTTAATAGAAAAAGGTATTCTATCCAACAATATATTGTCTATTGATGAAAATAGAAATGGTATATGGTTTTCGGCTGTACATAATCAAGCAATAGATTTAGTTAAAAAATTATTAGATAAAAATGTGGTTGTAGATTTTAAGAATAGTAAAGGTGATACGGCATTAATACGTGCAACTATAAATAATTCTGTAGATATGGTAGAGCTTTTGCTAGAAAAAGGAGCAGATATTAACGCCAAAGATAGCAATGGCGGGACAGCATTGTTGATAGCCATAGCGAAGAACCATCTAAAGATAGCCGAGCTTTTGATAGAAAAAGGATCAGATGTTAATGCTAAAGAGAATAATAGCAATACCATATTA
>JBGSLN010000073.1:0-7290 GCA_041740675.1 Gammaproteobacteria bacterium
TCTACTAAAAACAGCTTGCCACTGGCGCATGTTGCCGAGTGATTTTCCAATTTGGCGCAGTATTCATTCTTATTTTCAGCTCTGGAGTGAACAATCAGAGGATCAACCCAGTCTGCTTGAGCAGGCATTAAAAAAAATCGAATGGTGAAAAATTTTCTTCGGTAATAAAAAATATTATTAATGCTACTGTTGAAGTTGCAAAACGAAGTGAATTACATAAATTTGTTGTCATTCCCCAACGCTGGATTGTCGAGCGTTCTTTTGGTTGGTTAGAAAAATATAGGCGATTGTGGAAAAATTGTGAAAGAAAAATTAACACCAGTTTACAGATGGTTGTACTTGCTTTTTTAGCATTATTGCTTAAAAGATTTTGAACAGGCTCTAAGAGAAAACTTTGATACCATAACGGCTAAAACGCAAACCGAAGAATTTAATGTTACAATAGTATTAAACGGAGTAATACTATGAAAAAGATGCTATTTGTTATCACCTAGGTGATGCCATTATTGGCGGGTACCGCTTTTGCTCAATGAAATATAAATGCGCTATTCTTGACGATTATCAAAAAGTTGCTTTAAGTATGGCTAATTGGTCATCGATTGCAGAACGGGTAGATATTATTCCTTTTCATGAACACATATCGAGCGAAGATGATATTGTTAAAGCCATTGGTCATTGTGAAATAGTAGTGATTATGCGAGAAAGAACCCCTTTTAATGCTTCACTGTTTTCACGTCTACCTAAATTAAAACTGCTTGTTACCTCAGGTATGCGTAATGCGTCTATTGATCTTGAAGCTGCAAAAAAACATGGGATCATTGTTTGTGGTACCCAAAGTGCTTCAGAACCGCCTGCTGAGCTTACTTGGGCTTTAATTCTGGGATTTGCGCGAAATATTGTGCAAGAAAATAATGCTTTTCGTAATAATGGCTCTTGGCAAAGCACAGTTGGAATTGATCTACATGGTAAGCAGTTAGGCATCTTAGGACTCGGAAAGATTGGTAGTCAGGTGGCACGAGTAGGAAAGACTTTTGGAATGAATGTTGTTGCTTGGAGTCAAAATTTAACTAAACAAAAAGTAGACATAGATGACGTACACTTAGCTGCTTCTAAAAAAGAATTAATTGAGAACAGCGATTTTATCTCAGTCCATCTTGTGCTTAGTGAACGAACAAGAAATTTAATTAATACGGAAGACTTTGAATGCATGCGTCACACAGCTTATCTTATTAATACTTCTCGAGCACAAATCGTAAATCAAGCTGCATTAATAAATGCACTTAAAAATAAAAAAATTGCAGGTGCGGCTGCTGATGTTTTTGAACTTGAACCTCTACCCGAAAATCATGAGCTACGGTCGTTACCAAATTTTTTTGGCACACCGCATTTAGGCTATGTGACTCAAAAAAATTACATCACCTATTTTCAAGAAGCTGTGGAAGATATACAAGCTTTTCTTTCTAACGTTCCTGTTCGTCAGCTTACTTCACCAATAGCGGCACCACAAAAGCTATAAATTAAAAATAGATATAGAGCAGAAAAGCGTGACAATTCATTTTAAATTATACTGTAGCAGCACTCATGGATTATAAGATATGCTGCGCCATTTATAGCATCAATTTTAATGTCTTGCTAACTCTCCTATATTTTTTGCTAATTCCAACAATTCATACGAATTATCAAGTCCATCAATAAAACGAGGTGGAATTCCTGATAGTCCTACCTGCGCTCCTACAAGAGCACCCGTTAGCATCGCACGAGACATATTTTGCCCTCCCCCATTAATGGCGTGCAAAACTGCAGATTCAAAATCGTCTGCAAATCGAGCGGCAAGATAATAAGCCGCCGGTAGTTGATGGTAGATAGCACATGGCATACCGTACACAAGCGATACTTTCCATGCAGGTTCAATTTTAATTCCCGGATCAATTGCGGCTTTGGCAACATAACATGGAGTTAACAGTGCGTCAGGAGATGAAAATCGGCCTGCTCGTGGCGGATCTGGATCGCCACGGTGAGGCGCTTCTAAGTTATTTCTTGTTACTGAATGAAAAGGCAATGCCCCTGTTTGAACTAATTGCATGAGTTTATTTGAAAGATGTGGAGTTAATTTTTCTCCTGCAACTAATTGAGACAAGATGCAATTGTAAGCCGTGGTCATGGCAACAATGACTTCATCCCCATGTGTAAGTAAACAATTAGAAGAAACATATTCAGCTACTTTATGTGGATACTTTGCATAACGAGAGGCTAAGACAATTGCACGTTCTGCTGCTTCAGTAGTATCTGCATGGCCGCCCGTTTCATGCCAGGATTTTTTTTGTTCTACTCGTCTTCGATATGCTTCACGAATGGATTGATTCGTATATCCACCAGGACCATTAACGGGGGTTCCATCGAGTAAAGGAAATAACTCTTCATCTAAACGACGCGTAAAATCATTTTCTAAGTATTCTTTATGTTCTACTACAGATCGTAGCAGCATGACAAAAATAAGTCCTGTTTGAGAAAGTTGTCCAGCTTCCATTCCTCCATGATAACGATCGAGTTTTGGTGTAGTATAATCGGTAATCCATTTGCCATAATCACGGTGTAATTCATCAAGATCATAATACCAATGGCATCCTAATCCTAATGCATCACCAATTAAAGCCCCTATGATCGCTCCAGCAGCCTTATCATGAATCATATATGTTTTTCCTTTAGTTAATTAACTGTTGTTGTTGGTTGGAGTTGTAAAGCATGATAGTTCTCTTTCTATTAGAAAATATCCATTGTGATAATTTAAGCTTATCTGAAATCATAGCATTGTAAGGGGTTAAGAAACAATGGCCTAACCCATGACATTTTTTAAAACAAATTCAAGTGTGTATTGAAACTTGGATCGCCTCCTCATCAGCTGAAATTGATTACGTATTTTGTGAAACCAAAGCAATAAGTTGTGATCAAGACATTAATTATTTAAAATGGTGTTCTAATGAAAAAATTATTAATTCTTTTTCTTTTTATTCTTATTCCACTTCGGAGCTCTGCTGATTTATTTTATCAGATAGACAGAAGTACATATTGTGCAGGCAAACAAGTGATGGGAAGAATAGAGAAAGTAAATTTGCTTGAAAAAAATTTAATTCTGAATGCAAAACTTGATACCGGCGCAACAATGAGTTCTCTCTCCGCCGAAGATATCAAAATTTTTGAACATAACCATACACAATGGGTACGCTTTACTATCTATATAGAACTTACCCGGGAAAAAGTGATATTTACTAAACCTTTGGTTCGTTATACCGATATTCTTAAACGTTCAGAAGAAGGCGCAAACAAAAATGATACTCAAAAATATAGTAAGCGGCCTGTTATTAATTTATTAGTTTGTCTTGGTAATCAAAAAAAAAATATTTTGATTAACTTAATTGATCGAACTCAATTTCGCTATCCTTTACTATTAGGTGCAAATGCTTTAAGAAATTTTAAAGTACTTGTGGATGTTGATCACAATTATTTGAGCTTCTTGCGCTGTTCTAACCCATCTACATAAATTTTAAATGCTGGAATCATACATACTTGACATTTAGTAACATGCTTAGGCAATCCTTTTGCAGGGCTACCCCTCATTAAAATTAGTCAATAATGGGATAAAATTGTATTATTTCAAGCGTAATTTGGGTGTAAAGTTTTATCAAAAAATTTCATGATTTTGAGATAACAACATGATTTTTTGTTCTTTATAAAGAAATTAGTAGACATATAAAGTGTTTTAAGTAAATAATTAATCTACTTTCACTGTGTCCTACCTTTTAACTAAGGGAAAATAATGCCATCAGTTAATAATAATACTTATTCATCTAAGTTAATTATAGGGTTAATTCTATTAACTAATATCATTCCGCCTTTATCTGTGGATGAATACACACCTTCATTACCTCCGATGATGCATGCACTTCACACCAGCATAGCTACGCTCCAGCTATCAGTAACGTTTTATATGTTTACGTTTGCTATCTCACAAATAATATGTGGGTCATTGGCAGATCATTATGGCAGGCGGGTAGTTTTATTGGCAAATACGCCTATATTTTTTATTGGCAGCTTCTTTTGTATTTTTGCTAGTAGCGTGCAATTGCTTATTTTGGGTAGAGCCTTGCAAGGTTTTGGCGTAGGAGCGTTGGCATTAACAGGGCCAGCATTGATGGCTGATTGTTTTAAAGGCACTGAGCTGAATCGTGTCAGCGGCTATTACAGCACTGTTTATGCTTTTATTCCTATATCAGCGCCTATTATTGGTGGTTACATTCAAGACTATTTAGGTTGGCGTGCTAATTTTGCATTTTTGCTATTACTATCCATAATTATTTATTTCATATTTACTTTGAAGTTACCTGAGACATTGCCAGCACGCGCTAGAAAAGAATTTTCTTTTCGCAATAGCTTGAATAGCTATTGGGAAGTGCTAAATTGTAAAGCTTACATGTTATCAGTGGCATGTTTAGTGTTGACATGGTCAATGTTTGTTGTCTTTAGTATCATGGCACCATTTCTTGTGCAAGTACGTTTAGGATTTAGTCCATCGGAATATGGTCTATTTGCGTTACTCGTTGGATTAGGATTTTTTGTAGGGAATAGTATTAATAATTTTCTTATAAAAAATTTTTCTGTTACCAATATTTTACAATTAGGAATGATAATAATGATAGTGTTTTCATTATTATTATTAATTTTTTCTCTTGTAGGATGGGTGAATATTTGGAGCTTGATGATTCCAATTTTCTTAATTATGGTAGGTTCCGGTTTAAGTTTTCCCCATATTTATGCTAATGCCGTTAGTGCAGTCACTAAACATGCAGGCGTAGCAGGTGCTTTAATTGGTTCTCTCATCTTAATTGGAGCAGTGATTATTACAGCATTAATTACTCAATTGCATGCACACTCAGCAGTTGCAATTGCAAGCGTTTATCTACTATTAAGTGTATGCTGCTATGGTATTTATTTGTGGAGTCAGCGTTAGAGCCTGCTCAAATCCTACAATCTTCTATTGTCATTGCGACCTCGAGCGTGCATAACGAGAAGCAGTTGTCTAGTGTAGCCCGCAGGAGCGGAAGCGAGTGCGGGTTTTACTATATCTCAAATAATTTCATCGTAATTTAATAATGCATCGGCTTGCTCTCTCCGTCAAAACTACCTCGAGATGCTTTACCGTCTACGGCAACAATTTTACCAGCTAAAGCAAATGATCCCTATTTATTTGGTTTTAACCACTTCTCCATCTACAAGAGAATCAGGAGGGTTAACCACAAGCACATCTCCCTTCATAAGCCCAGAAATTATTTCAACTTTACTTCCTAAATCAATCCCTATTTTAACAGATTTAAGTTTAATACGATGCGTTGACATATCTACGGTGGCAACTTGTATTCCAGCGGCGCGAAAAATTAAAGTATTAACTGGTAAGATAAAAATATTAGTTTGCTTTGGAATTTTTAAATGTGCTTCGGTAAATTCTCCTGGCATTACTTCATTATTTTGATTGATCAAAACGAATTCTACTAATAATGTTCGTGAATTAGGATCAAGTGCATTCGCTGTTTGCAAAAAAGAAGCGTGAAAAACTTTATTTGGATATTGGGAAAAATGAAGTGCGGCAATTAATTTAGGTTGAATAGCTAACACATACCGTTGAGGAACTTGTACATAAACGCGTAATTTATCAACTTGAGCAACACGAAATAATTCTGTGCCGGTTCCAGTGCCCGCATTAATTAATACTCCTTTATCCGTATTTCGGAAAGTTACTATTCCATCAAAAGGAGCAACAATATGTTTAAAAGCTACCAATTCCTTTAAATGATCGTAATTTGCTTGTGCTGATGCAATCAATAATTTTTTTGCAGCGGCATCATAAACCTTCTCGTCCGCTTCCTGATTAGAAACATATTTTTGTTTGACTAGCTCCTGCCACCGCAATGCTGTAGCATCAGCAAGCTTGCTATTTGCGATAGCAACTGCTAAATCAGCTTTTGCTTGGCGAAGTTGCGCGAGTACTTCAGGTATTTCAAGAACAGCCAAAATTTCATTTTTTTTAACAGGTGTTCCAATATCAGCAAACCAATCTTTAACATAACCATTGGTACGCGCATAAAGAGGTGCCTCATGCCAGGCTTGCACAGTTCCAGGAAGAACAATTTCTTCATTAGCAGGCCCTAGTGTCGCTTGGATAGTTTGTACCATAAGTATGCTATTTTCATTGGTTTTTTTCTGCAAAACTGATGCATCATGGATACGAATCCCTACAATGAAAATTAAAATACATACCGTACCCAAAATTAAACTTGTTTTTATCCACAAGTTATTTCGAAATTGTCGCTTTAAATTCTGATCACGCACTTATCGTTCCCTCATAGCTTATTTGATATTTGAGGATGTTTTTTGCCATGTATCAAACAAAAAACTGCGGGTACAAAAAATAATGTGGCTACGGTTGCGAATAGTAAACCACCAATTACAGTCCGCCCTAAAGGAGCATTCTGTTCAGCACCCTCTCCTAATGCCATTGCCATTGGGATCATACCGATGATCATTGCAAAAGCAGTCATCAAAATAGGGCGCAATCTTGTATAAGTAGCTGTAATCACTGCGGTAAATGCATCATCACCTTGTATCATCCTCTCACGAGCGAAGCTGACAACAAGAATGCTATTTGCTGTTGCAACACCCATACACATAATCGCACCAATGAGTGCGGGCACACTTAAAGTAGTATGGGTCAAAAATAATATCCACACAATACCTGCAATAGCCGCAGGTAATGCTGTAATAATAATAAAAGGATCTAACCAAGATTGAAAATTAACAACAATCAGAAAATATATTAAAAAAATAGCAAAAATTAAGCCTATATATAATTCTTTGAAAGATTGTTCCATTGTCGACATTTGACCTCGGGCAATCACCGTAGTTCCTTTTGGGGTATCCGCAGCAGCTTTTGCAAGAATTTTATTAATATCATGTGCTACTCCTCCTAAGTTGCGATCTTGCACAGAAGCAAAAATATCTATTACAGGTTGTACGTTATAATGCGAGACAATAGCTGGCCCTGCATTACGTTTGATGGTTGCTAATGCCCCAAGAATTTGAAATTTTGACATAGAAGTTCCGGTAATAGGAATATTTTTTAAATCGGATAGCGATGTAAGTTGATATTGTGGAGTTTGAGTCACAATTGGATAAGAAACTCCTTTAGGACTTAACCAAAAAGTGGGTGAAGTTTGAAAACTACCCGATAAAGTGATTAAT
>JBGSLN010000074.1:0-19663 GCA_041740675.1 Gammaproteobacteria bacterium
TTCATTAAATTCTTTTCAGCTCGACGCCAATTGCCTTCTGATAAATCAATCAAGCCCTGACTTGTGCGATATTGTGCATTCCGTAAACGGCGTTTACCAGACCACATACGAACACGACCAGAAACAGAATGACTAAAATAGCATAAACGGTTTAGCCAATGGATTAGAACAAATAAAATAATAATGGCAAGTACAGCAAGCCACAATGGCATTTCAACATTCCATTGTCCGTAGGAAAAGAGAGCATATCCAGGGTCAGCTTTTATATGAATCCCAAGCCAGACAGCAAAAATCAAAACAATAATAAAGAAAATGAAACGAATCATTATTTCACTCCTTTAACTGAAGGTTGTTTAGTATTAAGTAAACTTTCTGTTAATTGAATCGACGAGGCTAAATCAGGCAACTGTGGTTGAAGATTAACTTTCATCAGTGATTCTAAGGTAGCAATAATATTACTTGTAGCCGGCGTATTTGGCGAATAATAGATCTGAATCCAATTAATTGCATCTTGCAAACTTAAAATATAAACTTCTTGATTATGCTGTAACAAAGCCCAACTTGCTTGAGAAAGTTTTAACTGAATATTCTCTTGTAAAAACTGTTGTTCTTTAGGAGAAATGAGTGGTGCAATAGAGGTATTTTGGTGGCGAATAATCAATATTCTTTCGAGAGCTTTTAAACTTTCTTGCCAATATTTATGCCAGCCTTTAGTTTCAACAGCAGAAGAGAAAGTTTTTTGGGATCCTTCCGAAGTATTAATTAACAAAGGTAGAGTTTTTAATTGATCGCTAACAGTATTTAATTGCATTAATATTCCTGCATAATCAATAGTTGGCAATGACTTTAAAGCAGAGATTGCATTGATTACTTGTTGCCTTAAAGATAAGGTGCGCGGATCATTTATTTGAGTTAATTGACCCTCAACTTTTTCTAAAATCGCTAGGGCTGTTACCGGATCAGGAATTAATTGCAAATTATACTGTGCTATAGTTAATAAATATTTAATTTCAGCTAACATCCAGCGGGTATTATTTGCAAATTTAGCTTGTTTTAAATTGTTCAATGCGGTTTCAGAGTCTGCAATTTTTACTTCATTGATAACATTATTTGCTTGCAATTGTTGCAGTTGATTTGAAAATACGGCTAACTGCTGCGTTTGATCAGCAAATTTTTCCTTAACTTGTTTAATATGATTAGTTTCAACAACATCAAATTGTTTAGCTTGTTTCGCTAAATAAGCGCCTTCGATTAATGCAAGAATAGCAATGACTATTGCTATGAGGCTCATTAGGTAAGCAGGTTTTAAACCATCATGCTGTTTGAACTCACTCACATAATGAGATTTTGGTTTTGTTGTACTGTCAACCTGAGATTTTTCTTTTGCTGTTGAATTTCCTGCTTGTTTTTTTAAAGTATCGTCAGTCATTGTGGTTCCCTTAGTTTCAAAAATTGCAGCAACAATGCTTTGATCAGAGGTTGTTGCAGTAATAATAGGTTTTTTTATAAACCCTAAGCTTTTAGCTAAGCTTTGGATTCGATTGCTAAAAGCAATTATTTGTGTATTTTTAAATTTTTCAAATAATGCATTGTCCAGAATTTTTGTTAAATTTTCTAGGCCTTCATTACTGGTACAAACGATGAAGTCAAAGTCATTTTTTTCAAGCTCCATTATAACTGAATCAGAGTATTTAGGCATCTTACGTTCATAGCACATAGCTTCCGTTACTTGCGCTTGTCGAGATCTTAAAGTTTTAGCTAAATGGTCACGGCCATTTTTTCCGGTAATGATCAAAATATTTTTGCTATTGATATTGTAAAAAGATTTGAGGTCAAGCAGACCTTCACTAGAACAATTTGTTTCTGGATAAATTGTACATTCCCAACCTTGCTGTTCTAATGCTAGCTTGGTGCTTGCACCAATTGCTGCAAACTGGACGTCAGCTGGAAGGGCAGGCCAATAGAGTTTGAGGGTTTTTTCACTATGTATTACTGCGTTCGTACTGGTAAAAATAACAATGGCGTAATCATCCAAGTGTTTAATAGCATGTAAAAATGCAGTAGATTTTTTTTCGATGATTTCAATAGTGGGTAAGGAAACTACTTTCGCACCTTCTCGTTCTAATAATTGGCATAAATTATTAGATTGATTGATAGGCCGAGTAATTAGTATTGTTGTATGCAATAAATGATCAGCCATGGCTGTGATAAACCTCTTCTAAAATAGCTTTAGCTCCTTGAGCTAACAATTGTGTTGCGACATTGATGCCAAGTTGTTCAGCATTTTCGGCAGTATTAATTGCAGTTGCACGCAGAATTAATTTTCCGTCAGGACTACCGACTAAACCACGTAACTTTAAAGTTCCTTCAGAGAAATTGGCGTATCCACCAATGGGAACTTGACACCCACCTTCCAAATGAGCATTCATTGAGCGCTCCGCGATTGCACATATAGCTGCTTCTTTATTATGTAAAGGTTTCAATAAATTAATAGTAGCGAGATCATCTTTACGACATTCGATGCACATAATGCCTTGGGTGACTGCAGGTATGAAAATTTCCGGATCAAAATATTCTTTTATTTTGCTTTGAAGCTGAAGTCGTTTTAGACCTGCAGCAGCTAAAATAATCGCTGCATATTCGCCAGAATCTAATTTTTTTAAGCGCGTTTGAACATTGCCACGTAAGATTTTAATCGATAAATCAGGGCGCAAATATTTAAGCAAGCATTGTCTACGTAAACTAGAGGTTCCAACTATGGAATTTGCGGGTAATGCTGTTAAGCCTGAATAATTATTTGATACAAAAGCATCACGTGGGTCATCGCGTTTATAAAACACAGTGATCGCTAGATCTTCAGTCAATTCTACAGGCATATCTTTAGAAGAATGCACCGCAAAATCGGCGCGACCCTCAAGAATAGCATATTCAAGTTCCTTGACAAATAGCCCTTTGCCGCCAACGGAAGACAGTGGCATGTTCAAACGTCGGTCACCTTCAGTTGTCATCGCAACGATATCAACTTTTAGTGCTGGATATAAAAGTTCTAAGTGACTTTTAATGATATTTGTTTGTGCTAGAGCTAAAGGACTATTCCGAGTAGCAATTTTTAATTTTTTATTATTCATTTGAGGTGGATAATCTAGTAAGATCTAACAAATTAATAAGAATTGTAGCTTAAAAATGCCAAAACGTCGATGTACGATCGCGCAATCTATTGCTATTTTTTTGTTATTGACTTTGTTACATGGTATGGCGATTGCAATACCTTTTAGTAATGTCATGATCTTTGGAGATAGTCTGTCTGATCTCGGAAATTTTCCAATAGCAAAATATCCATATTTACAAAAAAAATTGCCACCTTCTTTGTCCAATTTATACAATATGTTTTATGTACCTGTTTCAAATCCAGTCAATTTACAGGGGAACAAACTTTCCATTGTTGAATTGTTTAAACTGAAACATCCACCTTATCTATGGCCTAGTGATCCTGAAAATTTATTACCATTGTTACCTAAAATTGAAGGAAAAGCCCGAGAGAGTCGTAGCTATTCTTGGACACAATTCTTTGTTACAGATGCACATCAAGATGGTCTATTGCAAACTGCTAAAATTTTGCCATCGATGGTTCTTGGAGAACGGCATTTACATTTATCAATTAACTATTCAGTTGACTATGCTTTTGCAGATGCAACCTCAAGTGCTGGTTGTAACTTCCGATATAGACTTAAAAAAAATAAAAATTGCTCATATCAAACGATATTTACTTCAAGCAAGAAGTTTGAACAGAATTCAACATTAGATAACTATAACCATGTTATTGTACCGGGTCTTTTAGAGCAAATTAATTTATTTATTACAGATGTATATTCGAGTCGAGTGAAAGTAAATAGTCAAACGGTATATATAATTTGGGTAGGCGGCAATGATTTTTTAAGAGATAAGTTTTTGTTTAAAAGTCCACTATGGAAGCAAAAATTAATTGCTATGGAAAATATTGCTAATGGGGCTGCTGCAGACAACCAAATCGCTATTACTACCTTAATAGAAACACCTGGAATTAAGGCAAAGAATATTATTATATTTGGGTTTTTTAATCCAGCGACTATAACTCCAGCAATGCATAAATTTAATTGGATAGAAAGAAGTGTGATTACTGCCGTAGTTGATCATTATAATTATCAGTTAAAAAAAATAGTTCAAGAGTTAGTACAAAAATATCCAGATGTAAATATACAATATGAACCTGTTCCAATATGGTTTGCAGAAATGGCTGATACCAGATCTAATTATAGCAAAATATTTGATACTAATAAAATGGGAATAGCTTGTCAATTAGCTGACAAAAACTATAATAATGCTGTCACACCAATCGCAAATTGTCAAGGATATTTATTTTGGAATGGTGTACATCCTTCTTCCAGTGTGGAGCAAGTTTTAGGATATTTAGTTGATAAAAGTTTGGCTCTATATACCTCGCATTTGAGCTTATATACTTTAGTTTTTCATTTTAAAAATATCCAATAAAGAATAATTTTTATAGCTCGAAAATCTATATCGAACAATTTTAGCTGTACAACGTTGTAAAGCAATGAAAGCTACGGAAGTTTTTCATCGAAAACATGCAAACTGAAGTGTAGGGAGCATATATATTATTCAAAAAAAACAGATCATAAATATAGTTAAAAACCCATTGGTAATCCGTTATAATAACTAAATCTAAAATATATGAGATTATAGAATGTCAATTATTAAAATGACAGAAATTGAGTTAAAAGACAAGAGAGTACTGATTCGAGAAGATTTAAATGTACCGATAAAAAATGGTAAGGTAACAAGTTCAGCTCGCATCAAGGCAGCATTATTTACTATTGAAACTGCTTATAAAGCGGGTGCAAAAGTGATGTTAATGTCGCATCTTGGTCGACCAGAAGAAGGAAAATATGATGAACTTTTTTCATTAAAGCCAGTAGCTAATAAATTATCAGAGCTGCTACATAAGAAAGTTATATTTATTGATGATTGGAATAATGTTCCAGAATTAGAAAGTGGAGAAGTCGCATTATTTGAAAATGTTAGATTTCAAAAAGGTGAAAAAAAGTGTGATGCAGAACTGTCAAAAAAAATGGCTGATTTTTGTGATATTTTTGTAATGGATGCTTTTGGATCAGCTCATCGAACACATGCTTCAACCTATGGTGTAGCAGAATATGCAACTATTGCTTGCGCTGGACCATTGTTAGATACCGAATTGGAGGCTTTATCTCATGCATTAGAAAAACCCAATCGACCTTTAGTGAGCATTGTTGGTGGTTCAAAAGTTTCAACTAAATTGGGTGTATTACAATCAGTGATCAACCTGTCAGATTATTTAATTCCTGGAGGTGGGATTGCTAATACATTTTTAGCCGCTATGGGTAAACCAATTGGAAAATCACTTTATGAAAAAGATCTATTAAATGACGCAAAAAAATTGTTGGAAAATGCAGTTAAGAAGAACACAAAAATACCACTACCACTTGATGTAATTGTAGCAAATGAAATTTCAGAAACTGCAACAGCACAGATAAAAGATGTTGATGAAGTTACTGAAAATGACATGATTTTAGATGTTGGGCCAAAAACGCAGCAAGAAATAGTAGAAATAATTGCTGCTGCAGGAACAATTATTTGGAATGGACCATTAGGTGTTTTTGAATTTGATCAATTTGCCTCAGGAACTAAAATCTTAGCCAAAGCTATTGCAAATTCTAAAGCTTTTTCGATCGCTGGGGGTGGAGATACTTTGGCTGCAATCGAAAAATTCATTAATACGAATGATATTTCCTATATTTCTACGGGTGGTGGAGCATTTCTCGATTATTTGGAAAGCCATAAATTACCAGCAGTTTCTATTTTGCAACAGAGAAGCTTATTTAGATAGATAAAATATAAAAGAGGAATGAATGCAATTACGACGAACTAAAATAGTAGCCACTCTAGGTCCTTCCACAGATACAGAGACTATGATAGAAAAAATCATTACTGAGGGTGTTGATGTAGTTCGCCTTAATTTTTCCCATGGTACGGTCGCAGATCAGCAAAGTCGGGTAGAAATGGTTAGAAAGATCTGCAAAAAACTTAATACCGAGGTAGCTATTCTAGCAGATCTACAAGGACCAAAAATTCGTATAGCGTGTTTTAAAGATAAAAAAATTCAATTAAAAGAAGGCACAGAATTTTGTTTAGATGCGAATTTAGCAAAAGATCTGGGTAATCAAAATTCTGTTGGAATTGATTATGATGAATTACCTGATGATGTAAAGCAGGGTGATATTTTATTATTAGACGATGGCCGCCTTGTTTTTAAGGTAAAAAATGTTATTGATCGAAAAATTATTTGTGAAGTTATTGTTGGTGGTTTCCTCTCGAATAATAAAGGAATAAATCGTTTAGGCGGTGGTTTATCTGCAAAAGCGCTCACTGATAAAGATAAAGAAGATTTAATAACCGCAGTCAAATTGAATGTTGATTATATTGCAATTTCTTTTCCTCGCTCTGCAAAAGATATAGAAGAAGCAAAGAAATTGATAGCAGCAGCTGGCGGCACACAAGAGGTTATTGCTAAAATTGAACGAGCAGAAGCTGTTATGGCACTTGATGAAATCATTAATGCCTCCAGTGGAGCTATGGTTGCTCGAGGCGATTTAGGTGTTGAAATTGGTGATGCTGAATTGCCACGGGTACAAAAAGAAATTATTCATCGTTGTCGTTCTTTAGATAAAATTGTGATTACAGCCACACAAATGATGGAATCAATGATCGAGAATTCTATTCCAACGCGAGCAGAAGTTTTTGATGTTGCTAATGCAGTAATTGATGGTACAGATGCTGTAATGCTTTCGGCTGAAACAGCAACGGGAAAGCATCCTGAAAAAGTAGTGGCAGCGATGGCAAGAATTTGTTTGGGTGCAGAAAAACAAAAAAGTACGCAAATTTCTGGACATAGAGTGGAATGTCGTTTTAAACGAGCAGATGAAGCGATCGCAATGGCAACAATGTATACTGCTAATCATTTAAATATATCAGGGATCCTGGCATTGACTGAATCAGGCTCAACACCATTGTGGATGTCACGAATTCGATCAGGGATTCCTATTTTTGCCTTGTGTCGCTTTGATAAAGTACGTCGTAAAATGAAATTATTTCGTGGCGTGTACCCCCTGCCATTTGATGTTACTAAGATTGATCGACATCAAATTAATTATACTGCGATTGAAATGGTAGCAACATTAGGTTTTATAAAAACTGGAGAATTAGTTATCCTTACTAAAGGTGATCAAATGGGTGTAGTTGGCGGTGCAAATGCAATGAAAATTTTAGAAGTGGGGAAGGTAGTTTGATTTTTTTCAACACCTAATGCGCCTCATCCCAATTATCACCCACTCCCACATCAACTACTAAAGGTACTTTCAAATCCACACAAGAAGACATGATCTGTGAAACTTTATTTTTGAAAGCATTAACTTTATTCTCTAAAACTTCAAATACTAATTCATCGTGTACTTGCATAATCATATTAGCATCTTTTTCATGCGTGGTTAAATATGCATCCATTTTAATCATGGCAAATTTAATAATGTCAGCTGCAGTGCCTTGCATCGGTGCGTTGATTGCGGCACGTTCCGCTGCAGAGCGCATTTGAAAGTTTTTTGAATTAATTTCGGGTAAATATAAACGTCTGCCGAAAATTGTTTCTACGTAACCTTGCTGATGCGCAATTTCTCGTGTATTTTCCATATATTCTCTTACCTTTGGATATCGATGAAAATACAGGTCAATATAATTTTGTGCGGTTTTCGCATCAGTATTTAATTGTTTTGCTAAGCCATAATTTGACATACCATAAATTAAGCCAAAATTAATTGCTTTTGCACTGCGTCGCTGTTCGGTGCTAACTTTCTCTAATGAAATAGCAAACACTTCTGCAGCAGTGGCTTTGTGAATATCAAGGCCCTCAGCAAATGCTTTAATCAATCCAGGATCAGATGACAAATCTGCCATGATGCGCAATTCAATTTGCGAATAATCAGCCGCAACTATTTTATGATTTTTGGGAGCAATAAATGCTTGGCGAATTTTCCTGCCTTCGGTAGTTTTAACAGGAATATTTTGCAAATTTGGATCGGTAGAAGATAAACGACCCGTTGCAGTTACTGCTTGATTATATGAAGTATGTACCCGTCCAGTTTTTGCATTAATTTGCTGTGGTAGTGCATCGGTATATGTTGATTTTAATTTATTGAGGCTGCGATATTCTAAAATTAATTTAGGCAAAGGAAAATCTAATGCAAGCTCTTGTAATACAGGCTCAGCTGTAGAAGGTTGACCAGTTGGCGTTTTTTGTAAAATAGGAAGCTTTAATTTATTAAATAAAATTTCTAACAATTGTTTCGGTGAATTCATATTAAACGTTTCACCAGCATGTGAAAAAACTTCTTGTTCCAAAGCACGCATTCTTATGCCCAATTCATTGCTATGCTTAGCTAATTTTTCACAATCAATTAAAACTCCATGACGCTCCATTTTAGAGAGGATAGAAAGTAAAGGAATTTCTATTTGCTGTAACACATAAAGTAATTTATGGTCATTTTTTAATTTTGGATAAAACACTTGGTGCAATTGTAGGGTAATATCTGCATCTTCAGCTGCATATTCAGTAGCTGATTCAATATCGACTTCATTAAAAGTTTTTTGTTTAGCTCCTTTCCCTGCAACATCTTCAAAATGAATAGTTTGATAATTTAAATATTTGAGTGCTAAGCTATCCATATCATGTCGTGAGCTTGAACTATTTAATATATATGATTCTAACATCGTGTCAGAAGCGATAGCATTTAATTCTATGTCATGATTTTTTAATACACTTTTGTCATATTTTAAATTCTGACCGATGATTTTTTTAAGTGGGCCTTCTAGTAAAGGCTTTAGGCTAGTTAACACATAAGTGCGGTCTAATTGCTTTGGCGCATCAAGATAAGTATGTGCAACAGGAATATAAAATGCTTCATTAGGATTAATTGCCAAAGAAACTCCAACAATTTCCGCATCAATATAATTTAGAGACGTTGTTTCAGTATCAAAAGAAAAGTATTGAGCATGATTTAGTTTTTTTATTAACTCACTAAGTTCTGTTTCAGTTAAAACAGTGTGATAATTTTTTTGAGATTTTTCTGTAGGGGTGGTTTGTAAAATTTCTGATAATAACGTTTTGAATTCAAGTTCCGCATATAATTTTTGTAATTTTGAGATATCAGGTTTTGTAAGCATCAAATCATGAAGTGTCACTGCCAATTCTACATCGGTCTTTAATGTTACTAATTGTTTTGATAAAGCTAATTCATTTAAATGTTTGCGAAAATTCTCCCCCGCTTTTCCTTTAATCATTTCTGCATTAGCAATAATATTATCAAGAGCCCCAAATTCTGTTAGCCATTTTACTGCGGTTTTTGGCCCAACATTTGGGACCCCGGGTACATTATCAGTTTTATCGCCAACTAGACTTAAATAATCAATAATTAATTCCGGTGGTACACCAAATTTCTTAATCACACCTTCACGATCTAAGAGAGTATTAGTCATGGTATTAATGCAAGTAATGTGTTGATTCACGAGTTGAGTAATGTCTTTATCACCAGTAGAAATCAATGTCGTCATATTATTTTTTTCGGCTTGCACAGCTAAAGTTGCAATTACGTCATCAGCTTCAACACCGTCAATAATTAACATGGGGAATCCCATTGCAGAGACAATTTCTTGTAATGGAGCAATTTGTGATTTTAAGTCGTCTGGCATTGGTGGTCGGTGCGATTTATATTGCACGAATAAATCATCACGAAAAGTTTTTCCTTTAGCATCAAATACCACTGCAAAATGTTCTGGTTGATAATCATTAACGATTTTTCGCAGCATATTAAGTACGCCATAAATTGCCCCTGTTGGTTGGCCTTTAGAATTAGAAAGCGAGGGTAAAGCAAAAAAGGCACGATATAAGTAAGAAGAGCCATCAATAAGAATTAAAGGTTTTTTTGCGGTCATAAGTAGTATTGATTGTTACATTTACTGGTTATTGTACGTGGGAGAGTTAGAGAGTTAAAGGTAAAAAATTTTTTATATTAAGGGATTTCCAAAGTGTCTTAATATCTGTCAATCTCTAATCAATTACTCATTTTCTTTAGTAAGAATTGACTGAGTCAAATAAGTGTTTATATTTTGTCCGTGATTTTTAACGGAACAAAAATATAAATATGGCACTTCTCGACATTTATAGCGATTATTTGATTCGTCAAGGCCACCTCGCTGTTGAGGAAGTGCATAAATTATTTGGTTTTATACCAAATAATTCAGGGGTATCTTTCTTAAATACTGTAGATGGTAAGCACTACAACTTATTTCACCGGCTAATTCCTGGAGCATCTGCATAGTAACTTGATTTTTGCTTTTCACTAGCGTTCTTCTCAACATTTATCGCAGTATTATTAGTAACGATTGTATTCAGTTCTTCTGTCAACAATTTCAAGGATAATATATCCTTAAGGTTTTTATTTACTGACTTTTGTAAGAAGCTATCTTGTGGTAGTTCAATTGTAAGCTTGTGCATCAGTTTAATGATATCTGCGGGCCCTCTTAAATTTTGTGTTATTTTGTAGGGTTTTGTTGGATGTTCTATCGTAAATTCTACCTGCTGCTCTTCAAATAACTTAGAAATGCACTCTTTTAAGTTGGTAATTGATAAGATAATACAACCTAACTGCGTGAGTTCTCTATGAGCAGCTATTTTAGTTAAGGTGGATATATTTTCCTTGTTGTCTACTTGATTTTTCAGATGTTGACATCGATGATTAGCTGTTTCTAACCAGTCATTGATATGCAAAAGAATAGATGTTAATGTTAGTTTGCCTATCTGCTTAGAAACTTTATTATCTTTCCAAAACATGGTACTACTTAAAGCTCCACGTACTTGTTTTTTCTCTGTTTCGTCAATAAACCTACATCTTTCGGCAAGTAATTTTAATTGTTCTGAACTGGCTTTACAATTTAACTTCTCTGCTCTTTCAAAATAAGAGATGGCTTTTGCTAAGTCACGTTGTACTAAAGTGTTGTGCTTATCATTTAAATATAAAATCCCTAAAACATAAAGTCCTTCTTTGCTTTCATTAAAAGACTGTTCTAAACGTTGAAATGCAATTTTATCACAGTATTGGAAAACTTCTCTTATTCTATAAGTAGGCTCTAATTCGAGTATATTTTCTAAAACATAAAATGCCTCTATATTGCCGAAATTAACGAGAATGGAAAGCTCTTGGATGACTTCATCTAATTTTTGATAATGTTGAATTTGATTACTGGCATAATTATCTAAAAATAGCTTTTGGATTTTTTCCTGCAAAGATAAGTCTGTTCTCAGTGCAAAAATGCTTTTGAGAGCGGTTTCTAACCAGTACCTTGCGGTATCTTTGTCTTTATTTTTAAAATAATTAAATACTGTCATTTGAATGGCAATATTAACGTTGCTGGGAGTTGCAGCTTGCATTGATTGTAATTTTACTTTAGCTGATTCATTACCTTCTTCGGCTGCAGTAATCAGCAATGGTATTCCTACACTTAGGAATGACATGTTTTCTGCATGTTGTTCTGAAACGCATAAACTCCCTAGTTCGAATTTCAGTTTGCCAGGCAAATTATTAAGACCAGCTTGCTCCAGCCACCTTTTCACATTGAAGAAGTCATTCTGACTTAGATACCATTTGATGAAATAGTGGATTATATCTGGGAGACTTTCTTTGGAATAAGTAGATAGCTTTTCATATATAGCAGTTTCATTTTGTTTGAGGTATTCTTGTGCTTCAGGTCGTTGTTGAAAAGCAGCTTTAATTAAAAATTTAATTTTACGATTTTCATTTATATCATCAAATTTGTTATCTAAATACAGGTTTATTAATCTCGTAGTTGCTTCGTTACTACCCATATAAGCAGCTGATTCGTAATAGTACAGACTGTTCTTAATATCACTCTTCCTATCATAAAATTTACCCAATTCGAGCGTTATATTTTTCGTTAGATCATGGTCTAAAAAAAAGAGAGTTTCTTGCAAGAACAATAGCGCTATTTCTGTTTTGTCTCTTGACGCTATAATACCCAGACTTTGTTTTATGGCTGATTGAATACCTTGATTAGGAGTTCGCTCACAAATAAAATCTTGACTAAGTTGAACCTTGATGAATTTAAGGAATTCATCTTTTATTATTTCAAAGCGAGTATTTTCAAAAAATATTAAACATTCAGGTAGAAGGCTGGGTTTTTCTGTAAGAATTGCGATAACTAATTGTATGTTATAATCATACACAGCATCGCGCAGGCACTCAATGCTAAAAAATTGCTCAAACTTTTTTTCTGGGTTGTATTTCAAATAATCTCTAATTACTTTTATAGCCAACCGATGAGATATTAATTGTGCTTGAGGAAAACTGACTAAAGCTGCTTCACGTTCATATATCATCCCCTCTTGTGCCTTAACGCTTGTTTCATTTATTTGTAGTGAAGGTGATTCAACAACTACCACAGGATCTACTATAATTTTGCCGGTAATGGGGCATCGATAATGGCTTTCAATATGTTTATTAGCCGTAATCAATTTAAGGGTAAATAAATCCTTTAGAAGATAGGCTGATTGATTAACACGGGTATCTTCGCATGTTATTCCACACCTTGTATCAATAACAGGAGATACCAGGCGCGTTCGGCTCAAGCTACATACGAAATCATTTTTATCGAGTGCTGATTGAAAATTTTGAGCAAATTCAGTCTTATTGCTGAGCTTTGATTTAACCTCATAAGGTGATTTTTTTTCGCAATTCTTAATTTTTATGTTGGCGTATGGATATTGTTCAAGCTGATATCTAATTACCTCTCTGTGGCCATTCAGGAAGGCATAATGCAAAGCTGTATTGCCATTCTGATCTTGCATTTCAATATATTCTGTTGAATCGGGAATTTTTTTTATACTCGCTAAAATTAATTTTATAGCGTCAAGCTGATTATAGTGATAGGCATAATGCAACGCCGTATTGCCGAATGTATCTTTGGCAAAAATATCAGCGCCTAAATCGATGAGGTGTGAAACCAGGTCAATTTTACCATGGATAATAGCTAGCATTAATGGTGTAGTGTCACTATTATCTTTTTGATTTACAACTACCTTTCCCTTGTTTCTATCAATAGATGCCCAGAAAACTTTAAAAATTAGTTCATAGTTGTCATGAATTAGGAAATGAATGAGGGGAGTTTTGTAGTCGCCAAAACATGCAAAAAGCAAATTCGGGTTTTCAGCAGTTAATTTTGAAAATGTATCAATATTTTGATTTTGTATAGAACTTATGAATGTTTGTAGGCAAGGTTGGCTAATATAAACGTCTTGCCTGGCAGCAGGCTTTTGTTCTAGATAATCATCTATCAATTCTTTGGCAAACAAGTTGCGATAATAGATCCTTTGTTGTTCAGGAGTATTTTCTTGCTGCCATTTAAACTTAATGGCTTCTTCTTCATAGGTTATGCTATCTAAGGTAGTTACCGGATCATGCATGATTTTGCCTGTAATCGGGCAATAATAAAATTCAGGACAATGGTAGTTCTCGTTGGGATTTTCCTGATTACGTTTAATAAACAATTCAGCAAATTGGTTGGGCATCCATTCCTTCGCTAGATAATAATTGAGAATTGGATCTATTTCTTTTTCAGTTGTTACCATCTTAGTAAGAAGCACTCTACTAATTGTAAGACCAGACTTCTTATTTAAAAGAGGCTCTTTAAAAGGATGCAAGAAAGAAAAATCAGGAGTTTGCTCAAATTTATGGCTCACTTTAATTGGAACATCATTAGGGCTAAAGTCGGGGTATATATCTAATGGCCTCTGACCATTCTTATCACGCGCCAGCAGGCTGGCTTTATTTTCGAGCAGCCAGAGATAAGGACCTTTTTTCTGAAATTGTACTGCTATATGTAATGGTGTTGAACCATCGGGTGAGGTTTGACGAATAAGCCGCTTTCTTTGATCTGGCATAAGATTTTCATTAAAAACTTTAATAAATTCAATAAATAAAGGTGCATTATAATAGAATATCAGCCAATGAATAATCGGCCATTGCTGTTTATCATCGCAAAGAAAAAGCAGTTCTTTGTCATCCTCAATAAGCTTGCTAAAAGCATCTTTGTTTTGATTTTTAATAGTATTTATTAAATAATCTCTTAGTTTGTTGAAGCGTTCTTCTAATGTTTTCTGAAAATTTGGTTTTTTAGCTAAAAAATCATTTATAATGTGTTTTATAAAAAAATTATTAACAAAAACCCGTTCTTCTTGAGGTGTATGTTCAAATTCCCACATTTCTAGAAGAGCTTGTTTTTCATAAGTTATACCATTTAAAGTAGTAACAGGCTCATGCATGAACTTGCCAGAAAGTGGACATAGGTATAAAGCAGGATAATGAAAAAACTTTCCTTCACTAGCGCGAGTCTGTTTTGCCAACAATGCTTCAGCCAATTTATTCGGTATAAGAAGGTCTGTATTATGAAGCTCCGTTCTTGATCTGGGATCTGTCTTGCCTTTGTTTCCAAATAACCAACTGGAAAGTGTGCTAAGGGGATGCGGCTGATTAGCATCAGTTAATGTTGGAGAAGCAAATAGTTCTCCCGATGTTTGATCAAAAAATTCTTCATGAAGATTCTTTTCGATTTCAATGCAGTCTTCTGCTAAAAATAGATGTTTCACCATGTTGAACTCACTTCTTTATTTGAATATCAATCTCCCTCAACTGATATTCCTTCTAGGTTTCATTATCGCTTTTAAATATACCATAGAATACTTAAGGAAAACTTAAATTATGGGAAAGCCGTGAATATCTTTGTACAAAAAAATAGGACTTACGAAAAACTCATTAAGAATAGACAAAAGATCACAAACGAAATGGAGAAAAGATCACGTTCAAAGCAATATAGATTGGATATTATAGACCACATTAATAACCTAACTGTTGGTGCTAATGTCTCGTCCTAAAAAAACTTTTTCCCAAGAAAACTATTGCCAATATTTACTTAGTACTCAGACCAACCATACGCTGACAAACTATGCTGAGCACGTAAAAAATGTGGGCCATGATGTAATGAAATTATTTTTGAAAAATGAACGGTTAACCAGCAGCACTATTTGGAAAAAAACTAAATCTGGCATTGTGCCAAGTTCAGAAGACCACATGATTTTTGATGATACCGATTTAGATAAAAGTTATTCCAAGAAAATTGACTCTGTCCGTTAGCAATATAGCGGCATACACATAGTGTTGTTCGAAGCATTGGTTTGTTAAATTGTATTTATGTTAATCCAGACAGTGAGCAGTTCTGGGCGATTGATTATCGTATCTTTGACTCTGATAAAGATGGAAAAACAAAAATCGAACATGTAAAAGACATGCTAGTTAATGTTATTCATCACGAAAAGTTTTTCCTTTAGCATCAAATACCATACAAAATGTTCTGGTTCATAATCGTTAACAATTTTTCGCAGCATATTAAGTATGCCATAAATCACCACGGTTAGTTGACCTTTAGAATTAGAAAGCGAGAGTAAAGCAAAAAAGGCACGATATAAGTAAGAAGAGCCATCAATAAGAATTAAAGGTTTTTTTACGGTCATACGTAGTTTTGATTGCTGAATTTATTGTTTACTGTACGCGAGAGTTTTATGTTCGGAAAGCGAAACATTTCCCTATTATGATATTTCCCACTTGATATGTTTCCCACATTGGACTATTATTATATTAGATAGTTTTTTGGGAGTGAATATATGATAATTAGAAAAGTTAGACCAGATGCCAAAGGCCGGATTACTTTAGGTTCACTAGCAACTGGTGTTAGCTGTTTCACTGTAACAGAAACAAAAAATCACAAAATCATTTTAGAACCTTATGCAGAAATTCCTGCTCGTGAAAAATGGCTGTTTGATAATAAGACCGCATTAAAACAAGTGAAGAAAGGGTTAAAAGATGCTGCTGCTGGGAAAGTTTCTAAAAGAGGTAGCTTTGCTAAATATGTAGATGATGAGATTGAATAATGTTATTTGAATTATTATTTACTGATCAAGCTAATAAGAATTTAGATAACTTAAAGATTAATAAAAGTCTTTCAAAACGATTAAAAGCTGTAAATAAAGCATTAGGACTTTTGGAGCAAAATCCACGACACCCGAGTTTAAATACACATAAATACAATTCACTTGTGGGCCCGAAGGGTGAAGAAGTTTTTGAAGCATATGCTGAAAATAATACGCCAGCAGCCTATAGAATTTTTTGGTATTATGGAGATAAAAATAATCAAATAACGATAATATCAATTACACCACATCCTTAATAATAG
This sequence comes from Gammaproteobacteria bacterium, assembly GCA_041740675.1. GTDB lineage: Bacteria > Pseudomonadota > Gammaproteobacteria > JBGSLN01 > JBGSLN01 > JBGSLN01. The sequence goes on from JBGSLN010000074.1 coordinate 16,444, forward strand.
CCGCATCTAACGCTTCATCAATCTGTGTTTCATCAAATACTTTAATGCCATGATTAGATAATAATGCAGCGGTAACGCCCATGCCGTCTTTTAATTGTCGTAAAAAACTGCCATCATAAATTTGTTTTGAACCACAAGATGGACTTCGTGCTTTTAGGATGGCTACTCGAATATGATGTTGTTGTGTCAAGGCAAGCGCTTTTTCAGCACCTGTTACATATTGTGTTGTTACATCTTGTTTTATATTAGTAATAATGCGAGCTTTATGTTTTAAAACATCTTTTCCAGTATAACCAGTTTCAATTTCTGCAGCAGGTCTAGGTGTTGGCAAGCCGCCCGCCATTTCGGGACAAATAGAAATAACCCGAGCTGATTTAATCCATTGTTGCAAGCGTTGATGGGTTTGCAAATTGTCTTTGCCATCATAACGGACTTTTTCGCCGAGTAAACATGCGCTGATCAAAATTTTAGTCATTCACATAGGCTTCCCAAAAAACAATATGCTCAGGCTTAATAATTTGTGCTAAATGCTCTAGCGCAGGATTAATTTTTTCTTCATGATCAAAAAATTCAAGGGTAATAGGTAAATCAAGCGAGAGATCAACCCAAGATGAAGTATGGCTGCCAGTTTCTCCATGCCCGCTAATACCACGAAACACAGTTACTCCACGTAGTTTTGCTTCTTTTGTCAGATATTCAATAATTGATTTAAATTTTTTTTCAGATTCAGTTAAATAAATTCGAACCATAATAACTTTTATACGTTTCATAGTTGTCTTCCCAAAATAACACCAAGCCATGCACCACCGATACAGATAGCGACACTCAAAATAATATTTATGATCGCATACAGATATTGAGCAGACTCGATTAAATTGAATGTTTCAATTGAAAAAGATGAAAAGGTAGTATACCCGCCAAGAAAACCTACCAGAAGAAATGAACGCCATAATGGACTAGAAGTAACAAATTTATCTAAGAGGATAATAAATAAAAAGCCCATGATAAACGAACCCGTTATATTAACAATTAATGTTCCAATTGGAAATTCTTTCCCAAACACAAAATACATTAAGTTAGAAACCCAATAACGAGCTAGGCCACCAAATCCACAGCCAATAAATATAAGAAAATTTGCGATCATAATTTGCCTTTTACATTGACAGTTATATCGAAATAAAATTTTTGAATATAGCATATCATTTTTTCGGTCAAGAATCATGAAAAAAAATTTTGAAATTCAGACATTGACGAAAATTGAAAAAACCTTTAAATTGCCTAGCTATTAGGAAATGGGAATTTGGTTAAAATCCAAAGCTGCCCCCGCAACGGTAATAGCATGTTTTTTTTATAAACACATGGCCACTGGTAACAACTGGGAAGGCGTTTATAAAAAGCTTAAGCCCGGAGACCGTCCTAAGAATTTATATATTAATCATTAATTGATTCTGCGGAGGGCGGTTTCAAGTGAAAACTTGTCATCTTCTTTTTTTTGGTTTAATTTTTTCAACAGCTATTGCCAATTCTTTGGAAGTACCAACAGTTGCGGTAACAGCAGTTAAATCACAACAAAGCACTACTCCGACCAATGCTCATACATTGATTATTTCAGCAAAAGAAATTAAACAATCAGGAGCTACAAATTTAGAACAAGTATTGAATGGATTAGCAGGAATCCAAATCAATGATTTAACAGGTGATGGTTCAGAAGCTGCAATAAGTATGCGTGGTTTTGGTGGTAACGCGGCACAAAATTCATTGATATTACTAAATGGGATGCCATTAACTAATCCTGATTTATCTTCCACAAATTTAAATTTAATTCCAATTCGTTCAATAAAAAAAATTGAAATCTTTGATGGCAGTGAAGGGGTACTATTTGGTGATCAAGCAGTCGGGGGTGTTATAAATATTATCACTAAAACACCAGCGCAAGATTCTATCTATGCGTCAGCAACAGCAGGAAGTTATGCTACCACCATTCTTCAAGAAGGATTTCAGATAGTAGGAAAAAATCAACTCTATGCATCACTGAACTTGAAAAAATATAGTTCTAATAATTTTAGAGAACATAATCAAAATAATACTGAACAAGGATATGGAAGCTTTGGGCAACAATTTCTGAAATCAGGCTGGAATTTTAATTATGATTTTAGTCATCAATTGTTAGAATTGGCAGGAGCATTAACTGCAGAGCAGGTTGAGGAAAATCGACGACAAGCACAAAATCAAACTAACTTTACTGATAATAATTATGATACTTATCAATTTGAACAGTATCATTGGTTAAATAATTTGTGGGAAGAAAAGTTTCAAGGTATGCATCGGCAGTTGCACAGTTCAGGCATATTATTCGATCCGTTCCAAGAGAACGAACTTGAAAATTGGGGACAAATTTCTTTAATTGGGTTAATAAAAAGTATTTTATTAACCAGTGGTTTTTCTTATGCTAATTCAAACTATGGGTTAAATAGTAATAGTTATAATATTTCTGATCAACAGCATCAAATCTCGCTCTTTAGCCAATCGAATATTCCTGTATTACAAAAATTAAGTTTGATTGTAGGAGCTAGATCAGCTTGGCAGCAAAATCAATTATTGATGTCGAATAGTGCTAATCTAAATAATTCGGCTTTTGTGACTAATATAGGTTTAAATTATCAGTGGAAACCTTGGTTATCATTATTCTTACGACGAGCAGAAAGTTATCGTTTCCCAAAAGCAGATGAAGAAGCACTCACAGAGAATGGCATCGGTGGCCTAAAGACCCAAACAGGCGTTTCATACGAATTGGGATTAAATACTAATAAAGGTAGATGGACTGATACTGTAAGTTTATTTATCCTAAATTTAAAAAATGAATTAGCGTTTGATCCCACGCCTCTCCCGACGCAGCCATTTGGTGTTAATAGCAATTTAGATCCAACTCGACGCATGGGCGGCTTACTTAACATCAATTATCAATTACAACAAAATTGGTTGATAGGAGTGCAATATACTCATGTTGCCGCTAAATTTTATGAAGGTCTTTATCAAGGCAATGACATTCCATATGTGGCTGCAAATACAGGCAGTATTTATAGTAATTATCAATTATTCAATTATTGGAATTTATTTTCTCAAATAGTGTTTATTGGTAAACGTTTTGCAGAGGGTGATGTAGCCAATGGATTTCCACGAATGCCAGCAGTGACATTAGTAAATTTGGCATTGCGTTATC
>JBGSLN010000075.1:0-5531 GCA_041740675.1 Gammaproteobacteria bacterium
AAGTATTAATCGATGCCAATAAAAGTAAACGTTATATGTGGGTCTATCTGACGGGCTTACCGGATAAGCGTTTCATTTTATATGATTATCAGCCGACACGCAGCAGCACAGCCGTTAATCTGATGCTCAATGATTTCAAAGGTTATTTGCAAACCGATGGTTATGCCGGTTATCACGAACTGCAAGCCAAAGACGCTATTATTGCGGTGGGTTGTTGGGCGCATATATGGACTCATCCGGTTTGTGAAGGGTTTTTCGGTCGACAGTAACTTCAAAGGTCAAAATTGCATGCATATATTCGGCATCTTAATGAATCATTTTTTAAGTTTGATTCGTGCCCCGATGAAATGCGCGCTCTGCCTCCTCATCACGTGCGCGGTTTATTATAACCTATGCGCCCAACAGGTTTTTGCAGAGACGGTCTTACCTAAGTTGTCATCAACCAATGGTCCTTCGCAATCGTAAAAACTCTTTTTTTATTGTTGCACTAAAATTTTAAACAGCAGGTTTATAAACTTCATTTTTTAATAGCATTGCCAAAACAACACGAGCATTTTTATTGGCTACCGCCACGCAAGTGCGATTAGTCCCAGCCCTTTGTTTAAGCGTTATTATCCAACGGCTTTTAGCATCTGTCTTTTTAGCTGCCCGCTGTACTACTGAGCGAGCACCATGAATCAATAGTTGGCGTAAATAACTATCACCCCGCTTACTGATTCCTAATAAGCGTTCTCGTCCACCACTGGAATGTTGTTTAGGTACTAACCCTATAAATGCTGCAAAATGCCTGCCATTCTTAAAATCGCTGGGGCTTCCTATAGTTGCCGCTAAAGCGACTGCTGTCACAGGGCCAATTCCTTCCACTTTTTGTACTCGTCGACAGGTTTCATGCGTGTTTGCAATCACTTCTAGCTTTACTTCATATTCGGCAATCTGTTGAGCAAGCACTAACAGCAAGTTGTATTGCATTTCCAGAATTTCTTTAAAGGAGGACGTCATCCCGTTAGCTTGTTCCCTATCAAAAAGCGCTGGCAATGCTTTGCGTAAATGACGCACGCCCTGTGCGAGTACAATGCCATATTCAGCTAATAAACCACGCAATTGGTTGCTGATCTTAGTACGCATTTCAATGCAGCTCTCCCGCATCCGTAGCAAACTCTGCATATCTTGTTGTTCTATTGTCTTGGGTGAAACGTAACGCATAGTAGGCCTACTAGCTGCTTCTACTATTGCTTCAGCATCATGCTGATCGTTTTTATTGCCTTTAACGAAAGGCTTCACAAACTGTGGGCTAATTAACTTAACCTCATGGCCGTACATACTAAATTTTCTCGCAAAATAATGAGCGCCACCACAAGCTTCCATTACGATCCGACAAGCAGGCAAGGTTGCTATAAAAGCCAGTAATTTATTTCTGGTCACCGTTTTCTTTAAAATTGCTTTACCCTTATTGTCTACGCCATGTAATTGAAAAACATTTTTTGCCAAATCGATACCCAGTGTCATAATATTCATCTTGGACTCTCCTCTTATTTACTGTTAAATGATTATGCCTTTAATGGCACGATCATTTTGGCGCATTATGACGCCGTTTTTAATAGGTGGATGAGTCCATTTCATTATGTGCGGCGTAAATTTATGGATATAGTGAAAACCAACAAAATAGAAGGCAGCGCGTTTGAAGCGGTTAAAATAATCAAACAATTATATGCCATTGAAAAAAAAGCGCGAGAAAAACACTTCTCATTTGATAGAATAAAAGTACTACGCCAAGAGCAAGCAAAACCGATTATCGATGACTTTAAAAATTGGCTTGAGAAAATTTTATTAAGTGTGCCACCCCAAAGTCCCTTAGCCAAAGCGATACAGTATGCTTTAAATCAATGGCCAATGTTGCTGACGTATTTAGATAACGGTGAATTAATGATAGATAATAACGCCGTAGAAAATGCCATTCGGCCCTTTGCGTTGGGAAGAAAAAACTGGTTATTTATGGGCAATGAGCGTGGCGCAACAGCAGCGGCTAATATTTATAGCTTAATCATGACAGCCAAAGCCAATCAAATAGATCCTTATCGTTATTTGCGTTATTTGTTAGAACAATTGCCGCTGTGCAAAACGGATGAGCAACGACAATTATTATTACCAGAATATTGCAAAGCGGCATTGATAGCCGATTTGAAATAAACATGCAACGTGTAGATAATCTGACGCTTACGCTTATTGGAGTCCCGCAGAAGTCCCGCAGTTATTTTTACCTAAACTATTTTTAATAATGGCCAATTAATTGGTATTTTTATTCACAATGGTTAAGATGGCTGCTAAAAGGTTTGCGGGTAAAGAAAGCATGAAACCTAAATGGGATTTGAAATGATATTAGAGCCTACGCCTGATTTTCTACATAGCTTGGTACAGGAATTAGCCAAATTACCTCAAGAAACGGAATGGGTAGAATTTAAAGCTAATAACGATAAACCTGACTCCATTGGTGAGTATATATCTGCATTAGCTAATTCTGCCGCTTTGTTTGGTAAACAATTTAGTTATTTAATATGGGGTATTCGCAATGAGGATCACGCCATTGTTGGCACATCATTTAAGCCAGCACAGTCTAAGGTTGGAAATGAATTACTGGAAAATTGGTTATTGAAGCTGCTTACACCAAAGTTGCATTTTCGGTTCTATGAATTAATGTACAATGAAAAACCTATTGTAATTTTAGAAATTCCTAGAGCTATACATAATCCAGTGCAGTTTAAGAATGAAGAATACCTGCGCATAGGTTCATATATAAAACGCCTTAAAGATTTTCCCGCTAAAGAACGCGAACTTTGGCGAATATTCGAGCAGCTTCCCTTTGAGCGCCAACTTGCTGCACAAGCCCTAAGTGCAGATACTGTGCTTAGACAACTCGACTATCCTGCATTTTTTGATTTAACAGGAATACCTTTGCCTGAAAATCGTGATGGCATTTTGGCTCGTTTGTCGGATGAGGGCATGCTTCAAAAAGAACCCAGTGGTTTGTGGTCTATTACCAATCTGGGAGCCATTTTGTTTGCCCGTAAGTTGCAGGATTTCCATCACCTGGCACGTAAGGCGGTACGCTTAATTTTATATAAAGGCAATAGCCGAATTGAAACCATACGGGAAATGGAAGGCGGAAAGGGCTATGCCGTTGGATTTAAACAGCTGATTGCTACCATCAACACATTTTTGCCAAAAAATGAAGTTGTTGGTCAAGCTCTTCGCAAAGATGTACAGATGTATCCTGAGCTAGCTATTCGCGAGTTAGTGGCTAATGCCCTTATCCATCAGGATTTCACCATTTCTGGTACAGGGCCTAAGGTTGAAATTTTTATTGATCGTATGGAAATCACCAATCCTGGCATTCCCCTGATGGATACTTTACGATTTTTAGATACACCACCTCGCAGCCGCAATGAAGCTTTAGCATCTTTTTTGCGCCGCGTAGGCATTTGTGAAGAGCGGGGCAGCGGTATTGATAAGGTGGTTTTTCAGACTGAGTTTTATCAATTACCTGCTCCTTTAATTGAAGTAGCGCCTGAACATACCCGGGTTGTATTATTTGCCCATCGCGATTTTAAGGACATGGATAAAGATGATCGGATTCGCGCCTGCTATCTCCACTGTTGTTTGCGGTTTGTGAACCGTGAAGTAATGAATAATACATCGCTTCGCCAGCGATTCAGGATTGAAGAACAAAACAAAGCCCAGGTCTCACGTATTATCAAGCAGACCATGGATGCAGGTTTAGTCCGTCTTTATGATGCAGAGACAGGTGTCCGAAGCAAGCGATATATACCCTTCTGGAGTTAGCTGATGGCAAATGTTTTGTTGATGGTTTGTTGATTGAACTAGCAAGTTTAGTAATCGCCGCTCGGTAAGCGATTGATTTTTTTAGAGTTTTTTTGTTGATGGTTTGTTGATTGATGGAAGATTAGGGTCATGAAACCTTATTGTTAGATGAAAATACAATATGAAATTATATGGAATTAAGACAATTAGACAGTCAATCACAAGAAATAACCTGACATCAGTGAAAGAAACAATAGCTACTATCAAAGAAGGGTTTAATGAAACGTACAGCTTAATCGGCATACATGAATTATTAAAGTGATTGGGTTTGGTGTATAAGAAATTGCAACAGCAGCTTGATAAATTAGATGTGCAAGAAACCTTTATTAACTATTACGAGCATTGTTTTATAGATCCGACTCCCCACAACCTGGGTTTTGTATGAGCTATGGTTGGATTACAGAAGGCGAAAACAAAGAATTATTAACCACTGCTACACAAAAAAGATTCACTACTAATGATACAGTGGACATAAAAAGCTTAGCTATCATTACTCGCTTTCAAGTAGATGGTTGCGGCAGGAACGGTTAAAAATTTTTCAGAGTGCTTGAGCAAGTAGAAACTTAAAGGATGGATTTATTTAATTTGTGACAATGCTTGCTATTATGGTAATGATGAGTTCAGGATTTATGCAAAAATTTAGCTATTAAGCTAATTTTTTTACCTGTGTATTCACCGAATTTAAATTCAATAGAGTAGATTTGGTTATATTTTAAGCAAGGTGTTTTATGTAATTGCTATTATACTAGCTTTGCAGAATTTAAATCGGTTTTTCGAGCTTTTTCTATAAAACTGCATTAACATAAGCCTGATTTAAAAGCACTACTGGCGAAGAAATTTCGACGTTTTTCTATAGCATAAGAACCGAAAAAACCTGCGAATTAAGTAGACATATTATTCGATAGCATTACTAATAATAATTTAAATTCACTAAATGGAAATTATGAATGAAAATAAAGAGAATAAAAATTAATAATTTTAGGTTATTAAAAGATGTTGTTATAGATTTAGAAGAATCGTTATCTTTAGTTATTGGAAGGAATAATTGCGGGAAAACATCATTTCTTTCTGTTCTAAATAAATTTTTAAATAATAAAACATTTTCTTTTGAAGATTTCAATTTGGATATTCAAAATCCATTAAAAAAAGCTATATGCAATGAAATTGCTCAGCAAGACTACAAAGAATTTAAAATTAGCTTACAGCTTGAGATTGAATACCAAGAAAATGACAATTTAGAAAATATATCAAAATTGATACTAGATCTAGATGAGACTATAAAGGTATTAATTTTAGCTTTTGAATATACGCTTACTTATGAGAGTTATAAAAAATTACTAAGTGATTATAAGGAATACAGAACGAAAGATACGAATCGTGATTTTTTTTACTTCCTAAGAAAAAATCACAATCACTATTTTAAGTTGCATAAGAAATCAATTGAAGTGGGTAACGAATTTAATTTTATCCATATAAAAGACGAAGAAATCGAAAAAGTTATAAATTTTCAAATCATCGATGCAAAACGCGGAGTGGCCAATAGTGATAATGCGGCAAGTAAAACTCTATCTCAACTTTCCTCAAAGTATCATGGTAGTAGGAACAATGTTGTAATCAAAGATATAACTGACTTGCAAAAAAAATTGTTAGATATG
>JBGSLN010000076.1:0-5426 GCA_041740675.1 Gammaproteobacteria bacterium
CAAACACTTGTGGTACAATGAAAATTATCAATGTTTCTGACTCTGATCTTACATATGTTAGTAATAAAACTGATTCGGGTGCATTTATTAACTACCCACAAGTTATTCCAGCAAATTCAACTGCTAACATTGGCTTGGTATGTGAAAATTATGGTGAACAGGGAAGAGGTTTTTCTGGAGATATTGCTTACAAATCAGTACGAGGTTCATTTAGAATCGATTTTGAACCTAAGGTTAGCTTCCTAAGCGATTTTAGCTGTAACTTTAATGTTCTTGATCAATCATGGTACGGAGTAAAAATTCTAGGTTCAGGATCTAATTATTGCAACTACCAAATTTTCGGTAGTCAATAAAAATTTTCTCCAATTCGTGAATAGCATAAATTGCAGCAATGTCCATCCTGTGAAAGATCCTTAATATGAATTAGGACAATAGGTACATTGAAGAGGCAAGTGTTTGATGTTGTGAATTGATTTAACAACATCTTTCTAGCAATTCTATAGAGTAGTGGGCTGATTGCTATAGAAAAAAACTTGTCTCGTGATTTTTAGACTCTAGTGAAAAAGTTGCGACACAAACAAAACGGAGGTTACCTTTTTTGCTTAAGATTAAAAGTTAGTATTTCTATCTAAAACGGTAACTTCCATTTTTCAAAATTTCTGTCAGATCAAATCTAGACTTCTACAGCTAAATTTACTTTAGGAAACTTTTTGGAATTCTTCTAATTCTTTTTTAAGTTGATTTATTTTGTTAATACGGCAATCTTTAACTGTAGCTGAATCTATAGTTACACCCTGCACAGTTTGACCCATAATGATTGGCTTCATACAATCTTGCCAAAATCTTTTATTTGGGGTTGCTGTTCTAACAAAACCAGCTGCTAAGCAAGCATTGACAATAGTTGCACAAGATTTGCTACCGGACGACGATATGTTTGACGTATTTTGATTATCAGCAAAAATTGGTTGTGTTGAGAAGACAGCAGCTAATATAAGAACAATATGGATTTTACGCATTAAGATCTCCCTTAATTGTTATATTTCCATAAATACGCTCACCTCTATACTTTGACAGATTTGAGGTTCTCTTTCAATTGATTATTTCTACATTGTACTTTTTACGCGTCTGACAAAAACGGATTGGACGCATGTTCTTTTGGTATTTAAATAGAACCAATTTTGCCAAAGTTCAAGCTGAAAAGAAATTATCTTATCGTTATGCAAAACATTCATCTAAACATCACTATTTGGTTTTTTTTGATATTTAAGAAAAGTATGCTATAAATCTCAAGGGATTACATATTTATATAATAATAATATTTTCCAATGGAAAATGGAGATTGATCATGAAAAATTTTAATAAAACTACTATCGGAATTCTTACCGTTGTCACTTTATCAGGCTATAACTTTGTATTTGCTGATACATCCAGTAATAATAATTTTGCCAGTACTACGACGTCAGTAGTGACGACTACTCAAAAATATATTTCAGATGCTACTATTACTGCAAAAGTTAAAGCAGAATTTCTTAAATCGAAAATTTTGAATCCTATGGATATCAAAGTGGTTACCAAAAAGGGGATCGTTTTTTTAAGCGGTATAGTGGATACTGATACGCAATATTCTGAAGCTGTTGCTTCAGCAACTGCTACTGATGGCGTAAAAGACGTGAATGTTGATCAACTCACAGTAAAAGGCAGTAAAGCACCTTTACAAGATACTTATATCACAGCAAAAATAAAAGGTTATTATATGAAAGCTAGCCTGGCAGGTCCTGATGTTTCTTTCGTAAATACTCATGTAGAAACTAAAGACGGAGTTGTTTATTTATCAGGCACACTAGATAACGCCCAACAAATAAGTAATGCTATTCAAATAGCAAAAAGTATTGACGGTGTGAAAGATGTAAAATCTTCGCTGACAGTCAAATAACTTTTGAAATAAGTGGATTATAGTCTCTTAACCCAATTGACATTAGAGAAGCAGAGCAAATTAGCTCTGCTTCATAGTGAGCAAGAATGATTATTTAAACATCATTTATTAAGCCCGAATTTCATGACCAAGAATATGCATTGTTTTAACGTGAAGTTCGGCGTATTATTTGAATGTCCTGTTATCTGATGGCAGGGTTTAATTTTAATCTAATTCTAATGGAGAATAATTTTATGGAAAAGCAAAAAACAGCTGAGCATCATACAAAAGCTGCCCAACATCTTGAAAAAGCTATACATCATCACAAAGAAGCAGCAAAACATTGTGAAACAGGTAACCAAGAGAAGGCTGGTAGTAGTGCTCATATGGCACATGCCCATGTTACTCATGCGTTACATCATACAAACGAAGCAGCTAAATATGCTGTAGAGCATGAGTGTAAAAAATAATAGAGCTTAGTTTAAAATGAAACTACACTAAAGGTTTCCCATTAAGGTTTTCCTTTAGTGTTAGTTTACTATCGACGATTCAAAAGTTCTTGTTGTTCCTAAAACAAACCTCCAACTTAATCAGAACTTTCCAACTAAAAACAAGATTAAAACAATTAGCTTATTCTTTATAAGGTACTGCTTTATCCTTATCTTGCCAATACGGTTGTGTGCCAAATTGTTGATGAACAGTATTTCCCCATTTTTCATTTGACCAATCATTCCATCCCTCTTTAAGAGGTTCCGAATTTTTTAATTTCTCTTTATCTGCATTCAGGATAAAACATTCGTTAGAAGTATCATAGCTAAGTGCGTTCCAAGGCACTACAATATCTTTTTCTCCAATGCCTAAAAAGCCGCCTATATTTAATGTCACATAACAAACACGCCCAGATATCTTATCGATCACAAGGTTTTTAATGTCGCCCAACTTTTCATTCGTTGCGTTTCTTATTTTTACGCCTATTATTTTATCAGTCGTTACAACACTTGGTACAACAGTTTTTGAATGTTCCATACAAATCTCCCATTTCATTTTACATTTTTTAATAATAATTATCTAACAAAGGATAGTACAATATTACGATAATAATAGGAGAGATTGTCTATTCAACGTGTAAGTGTTTGTCACATATGAGGTTAATCGTGCCAAACATCAACGTGGCAATTAACCCATCATTTCAACTTGGAATGAGTAATATTTTTCAAACTACCAATATCAACTATACCAAACACTGATAATAACCAGATGATAACGCACAACACAACGACTATATTTATAATGGTTTTAATTGAGGCTGCCATTGGAATATAAGTGTTAATTAGCCACAATATTACACCAATAATGATTAAAACAAGAATAATTGTAATGATTGGCATTGTTAAATCCTCTATTATTTTTTTTCATGATGTACTTTTATATTATAATTATATAATTGTTTTATTATGAACTACCTTTAGTTAGATTTCGTATAACAAAAAAATACTCATACCTAAAGTAGAGTATAGCAGTGGTCATTCAATCTGTTCGAAAATTAGCATAACCTCGCTGTAATACTTATTGTTGCTAATGTAATATAGGTCTCGTTTGATTGATATTAAAACGATAATTAGGCAGGCTGAAAAATATAAAAAGCGTACTGTGTAATTTATATTATTTGACCGTTTTGATAAGATTTAATAGTAGTATATTCACCCTGATCATTTTTTTGAACTTCATACTGGTGCTTATCATCATTAAGGGATTCATTTTTAGCATAATGCTCAGCATCTTCTTTATTATCAAAATTTGTATGCTTAGTAACTTCACGTTGCCCAACTTTTATTTTGCAAATGCGATAATAAGACATTTTTAATTCTCCTGAAATAGATTATAGGAAATCCACACTAGACAATCTAAGCTATGGTTTTCTTTCAGAGTCTTCCAACTAAAAACAAGATTAAAATAATTATTAATATCAGACCAATTAATCCGCCAGGCCCATAGCCCCAACTTCTGCTATAAGGCCAAGTCGGAATAGCACCTAATAGTGCGAGTATGAGAATAATAATTAGAATAGTACCTAACATATAGCCCTCTTTTGTTATTCTTACAGCTATAATCCAAGTCTAGTCGTTAATAACCATAAAAGCTATAAAACTAATTTTAATAAGTAATATATTGAAATGTTTTTGAATCAAAGTTAGACATCACCGCATATACGTGATCCATAATATCGGCTTGTAACTATTCGAAATCTACAAACGTAGTATTATGAGTAAAACAATATAATTCAATGGATAATCCAACTGGAGTACCTTGTAACTGCCGAACAAAAGCAGTCTTTGTGTGATTAATTTCGGGGTGACCACTTCAATAATTTTCTATATAAATTCGAAATATTTTAATATTAGTTAGCTGTTCATTATTCTTTAATTTATTGATCTTATCTCGTACACGGATGTCATCTATTTTCTCGGGATAATGATCATTCACTGATACTAAAAGGTGGGATTTTAATTGTCGCTTAAACATAATATCGATTCCTAGGAAAGTTGCTTAAAGTAACTTGGTAAGAGATAACAATATACATAATTATTGCTTAACGTTCGCTTAAAACGAAATGAGTATACGTATTCATTTGAATATCTTACTCAAACTGTCCAGAAAATTTTTTATGCTGAGATACGTGTGTGAAGAATGAAAGAAAGTTGAATTCTATATAATGATATGATAATTTGTAGTTAACAAGACTACATATATTATGTAGTATAAAATCATTTAACGACAAACAATCATGATTAAAAAATTCTTAGCTTTTTTCGGTTTGTTATTACTCGCTAATAGTTTGTTTGCGACAAACTTAGCAACTCCTACTTCTAATACTAAACAACTATTACGTCGAATTGCTCTGCTTGAATCAGCACTCGCTCCAACTAATCCTCAAGCTGTTGCAACAGCCTGGGCGAAAGCAGCAAAAGATCGAAATGGAGCTGTGCAATATATGTTGTTGTGTCCAAATTTACAAAAAGCTAATTTAGCTAATCTCGAAGCCTTAAATTGGGTCACTGGGGTATCTAGTCCGTCGATATCAAGTTACAAAATTATTCCTCAAGAAATTAAAGGTAATACCAAGAAGTTTTCTACTCAATACCAATTTGCCGCCGGCGGAAAAGAAACCTGGAATGCTATAGATCAAATTAGCATCGTTCCAGTTAATCATGAAATGGATTCATCGCAACAATGGTGCATTAACCAATTTAATTCTCTTTCGCCGGTTGATTTGCTTGATGCTAAAGAATCAAAATAGATCCTATTACATTTTTGAAAAAATTCTCTTAATAGTTACCTCATAAATACTCTAAATAACGGAACAATCCGTCCCAAACCATTGCTCTCTATATCCGTATACGAATGACCTTTTAAGCTTGTACTAAGAATAATCAATTAAACTGCCATGAACTACAGGACAGTCATCTCAAAAAGGAAGTTGAGTGAAGTTTAATTTTTTTGTTCTTTGATTGAG